>JANYLE010000125.1 GCA_025363795.1 Mariniphaga sp.
CATAAACTCATACAACAAAATGTATGAGTTTTTTGTTTTTAATGCTTAAGCGATAATCACTTAACAAATGAAAGGAAAAACAATGCTATCATCTTTTTCAGGACACAAAACAAATATTTTCATATTCAAAGCGCTGATATTATGTGCATTGCTAATATTATCCAATAAAAGTCCTGTTTTAGCCAGGGTTGATCCGAAAATTGAAAAATCGGAAAGAATTATCTCTTTCTCAGGATTCGAATGGCAGGTCAAGTCATCCCATAACTCAAAATCGGGCGCACTGGGTCCTGGAAATAATTATTTTTCCGATTCGAAGAAAAATGTGTGGGTAGATGATAACGGATGGCTGCATCTGAAAATTACGCGATGTAACGACAAATGGTATTGCGCTGAAGTGATACTTTTGCAACCCCTTGTTTATAAAAGATATATATTCCAAGTTACAGGCCGGATTGACCAATTCCATCCAAATGTGGTGGGTGGGTTGTTTACCTATCTTGACGGAACCGATGAATCTGAAGAAATTGACATTGAGTTTTCGAAGTGGGGAGACAAAAAAAAGATGAGTAATACTCAATACGCCATTCAGCCATCCGAAATCCAAGGCAACAAGAATAGTTTTAAACTAGAGTTAACAGGAGATGCCACCACGCATATCATTGACTGGAAACCTGGAAAGGTCGACTTTATCAGCTATCACGGTCCGAATACCTCAGCCCCAGATAGTGCAATGATTATTAACAAATGGAGCTATACAGGTAAAAATGTGCCGGTTAATCCAAATGGGAAAATTCACATTAATATATGGCTTTTTAAGCGTGATTTGATTGATACTGCAGATCATCCTGAAGCTGAGTTGATTATAAGAAGCTTTCAGGCTTTTTAATTAACTGGTCAATAAGATGATGTGTTAATGTGCTAATTCACAAATTATTTCACTCCTTCATTATTCCTATATTCGCAAAATAACTTTTATTTAACATACCTTTTACAACCAAAAGGTAACTCAGCCGTTGAATTAGAACGATTAAAATGCATATTAAATGTCTGTAGAAAATTATCTTTTAAATATCCCCGAAACGACTGATAAAAGAGTCGTTATCGTCGGAGGCGGCTTTGGAGGGTTGAAACTTGCTCTTAAACTTCAGAAAAAGAAATTTCAAATTGTTCTGATTGATAAAAATAATTACCACCTCTTTCAGCCTTTGCTTTACCAGGTAGCAATGTTGGCTCTCGAACCAAGCGCCATCTCGTTTCCATTGCGTAAGGTCTTTCAAAAGACCGGTATCCATTACCGCATGGCTCGGTTGGAAGCTGTTGATCCTGAAAAGAATGAAGTAAAAACAGATATCGGGCAACTTAAATACGACTATCTTATTTTGGCAACGGGTGCGAAAACCAACTTTTTTAACCAGGAGAAAATTGAAAAATTTACCTTGCAGATGAAGTCTGCGCCTGATGCACTTTACATCCGGAACCAAACCCTTTTGAATTTCGAAAAAGCGTTGAATAAAAGTCACAAAAAGGATGTTAAGTCATACCTGAACGTGGCAATTATTGGTGGGGGACCAACAGGCGTTGAGTTAGCAGGTGCTATGGCAGAAATGAAAACGTATGTATTGCCTAAGGATTACCCTGAGCTCGATATGAGCAATATGAAGATCATGCTTTATGAAGCCTCTCCCCGACTTCTTGCAGGAATGTCAGAAACCTCCTCCAGAGTTGCGAATGAATACCTCCGGAAACTGGGAGTAGAAGTGCATACAGGAACAGCTGTGAAGGATTATGATGGCCGTACACTTACTTTGCCTGATGGCGTTACTGTTGATGTAAAAACTGTGATCTGGGCTGCAGGAATCACCTCTTCAAGGATCGATGGAATTGCAGAAACATCTTACGGACGGAATAATCGCCTGCTTGTAAATTCCTTCAATCAAATTGAGGGTTATCAGAATATCTTCGCGTTGGGTGATAATTCGATCATGATCGATTCCACGCATCCCAACGGGCATCCACAGGTTGCACAAGTGGCTCTTCAACAGGCAAATACTGTTGCGTATAATATAATACAACTAAACAGAAATAAACCGCTTAAGCCATTTCATTACATTGACAAAGGTTCGATGGCAACTGTTGGCCGTCACCTTGCGGTTGCAGATTTACCATTTGCAAAGTTCAAAGGATACTTTGCCTGGTTGCTTTGGTCGGTCGTCCACCTTTTTTCAATAGTTGGGGTAAAAAACAAACTGTTTGTGCTTTTAAACTGGTCGTGGAAATACATCACCTATGATCAATCGTTGCGACTACTCGTAAAACACAAATCCAAGAACTAAAAGTCAAAATCAGTACATATGCTGAATTAAATAAAAAAGTACCGTGAAGGCTTCATAATTATGGTCTTCACGGTACTTTAAGCATATATAATCCAATCTCTTCTAAAAAGCAACACCAATACTAATTCCACTGCGGAGCCAAGGATATGGGATGCTGCTGGCCTTGACATTAACGGCATCGGAAGTTGATGTAACTTTCAATTTGCTGCTAAGAAATGATGGTAAGTCATTAATTGACTTTTCAATTTCGTTTCTCATATCCGGAACATTGTCAGACGGAACGACTTTCGCATTTACATTACCGTTTAACATTCCACCTTCCAAACCTAGAAAATAAAAATCCAGCGTTACCCTTTTAGCAATTAAGAACTGAACGCCCATCTGAAACCCTAGATTTAAGGTGTTAAGTTTGGCTGTAAGATCTGCAGTATAGGTAATATTCTCCTGATCAACAGTAAATTGAGCCTTACCAGTTCCATTTATATGCTGATATTTTAAAAAAGGTTCTATATAGAATCCTTTCGGAAGACCTGATTTTCCCGTATAATGACGGTATGCAGCACGAATATGCATTGTTCCAACTTTAGCCTCTTTTAAATCTGAGGAAGCATCCATCCCATATTTCCCTATAATTGATTGATTTGTCGGGATGCCAAATCCCAGCGTAAAAGCATTTCTGGCATTGATCATCCGCTCAATTTCAAAGGAATAAGACTCCGCAAAAATATTCACCGGCAAAAACTTCACAACCGTTTTGCGTTCAAAAATTAATGAATCGCGCCCTTGGGTCATTCCTGAAAAAGACCATCCAACTAAAACTAGAAAAACGAGAAATTTTTTCATGACATTTGCTTTAAGTGTTTATGAGTTATACAAATCTAAAAAAATTAATTCTAATATTAAAAAATATTTTGAATTAGATTTTAGCATTAGAAACAAGGTGAAATATGCAAGATAAAACTATATAAAATCAAAGTGCTATTTTATATGTAATTGGTAGTATGCTAATTGACATTCATATCCGGAAGAAATCCTGATAGGAAAGGCAAAACAGCTAATCCCGGGTTTCAGATGTTGGCAATAAGATTTTTTCCCCGGAAAGCTAACCTGGAAAGCAGAACAATCCAGAATATTCCATTGGTAAGAATCGCAATTACAGTGAGCGAAATGGCAACAAAGGAGACGTCGCTTCCCTGTGCAATGAAATTTGGAAAAACAGCCACAATAGCCGATAGAAATCCAATCAACACACCCCAAAATAACAATACGGCATATTCGCGGACCAATAGTCGGGTTACCTGTTTCAGGGTAAATCCAATCGATTGAAGCAAAGCAATTTCATTTTTCCGCTCAAGAATGGTTCGGGCGAGTACGATAGCAAGGCCAACAGTACCCAAAATCAGGCCTAATGCGCCCAAAGCCAGGAAGATTGAAAGATAGGTATTCGTGACTGAATTAAACTCCATTAAACGTTGCGAAGCAGAAGTCATCTCCCATCCGTAATCACGAAAAACGGTTTTGAGCTCCTCCCCTGTCTTAATTTCCTTCCCTGTCGGGACATCGATTAAAAACAGATTAGAGCCACTTTTGGTCGGGAAATTCTTTAGAAAATTATCAGTTGAAATTAATACATATCCCTGAAAAACAGAAGGTGACAATCCTGCAATCAATTTCACCCTTAGTGTATCGCCCAATTCGTTTTGGTAAAGGAGTGTATCTCCGATATTCATCCCCAAACCCCATTGGATCACTGTCTGATCGGCAATAGCAGGGACAACTCCATTTTCCAAAGGCTCATTCAACGCTTCCCAAACATTATCTCCTTTTATTTCAGGACTCTTAGCCGAAAATTGAAAACGATCCTTTAAGAATTCAGGATCAGCACCTAAAATTGCAGGATTGGAAACCCGGTTCAGATTTAGACAGCTGGCATCATCGCCATCTACCTTACTGAACTGAGCTGCTTTGAATTCAGATGTTAACCCCTCATTTAAACGACGATCCTTGTCGTTAAGGCTATATAAAACAGGAATCGAAGTTTCAGCAAAGTATTGAAATCCACCTGTTCCGCTCGACTTTTCACCGGCATTTGATAACAGATCCTGCCGGTTAGCACCAGTAGATACAACCAGGAATGTTCCCAACGCGAATAAAATAACCACCGTCATCGAACGACTTAGGTTTCGCGACCTGTTTCTTCGGTTCAGCTCCCCAATAGAAAAACTATCATCGATACTTTTCTGGTTTTGCCGGAATTTATAATCTGTAAATAACAATAAACCAATTAGTAATAACCCACCCGAAAGAAAAAACAACGATGGATTTTGATTATTGGATATCACCAACTGAAAACTTACCAATCCTATCGCAACAATTAAAGAAATCACCATTAACTGTTTTTTTAGCACCACCACCCAATTTCTTTGAGGTCGATCCTGTTGCCGTTGCAGCTCAACAGCCTGTCGCTTAAAACTTCTGTTTACCGAAATAAAAATGGTCAATATCGAAATTAGAATACTGATTGACAATCCTATAATTAGAGTTATCGGCCGGATATCAATTTCGAGTACTGAAGTGCGCACTACCGCCCACCAGAGCGAATTGAGGGCAAGGAAAATCAGTTTTGTGTAAAATATAGCGATTACAGAGCCAATTACTGCACCAACAATTGCAACAAGCAGACCTTCGGAAAGGATTAGTTTCCGAATTTGATTTCGGGTAAATCCAAGCATTAACATGGTTCCGATCTGCGACTGACGATTTTCGAGGTTCAGCAAAAAAAGTAATGCCGTTAAAATGATGGCAGCAATCAACAGGAAGAAGCTAAGTCCCAAAAATAACTGGCTGAAATCTACCCCATTCCTGGCGGCTTTTAGTCCATTTTCTTTAACCGAAGTAACTATTACACCCAGATTAACAGGCTTAACCGATGACGCAAAAAGTTCCCGATACTTTTGCTCCGAAAAGGAGTTTTCACTTACGCGGATGGCAGTATAGTTTCCGAACCGGTTTGACCAGATCTGATGGGCTTTCTTTAAAGAAATAAATGCTTTGGGCGTCCCTTTGTATTGGTTCCAGTAGGCTTCATCCTTATCCCTTATTTCCCCGAGTTTGATTGGAACCCCTGCTTCCCAGTTGCGGCAATGCCCGGCATCCGACATCCCGGGAAGAAAGGGCATCAAATCGCGGTCGGCATATCTTCCTTCGATCGGTACAATCTCCTTCACTAAAAACTGCGTCCCTTTTTCGATCAGCTGACGTAATGGGCCAATTTCGTAATACTTAACCATCATGGAATCGCCCACCCTGATATTCAAATCAGAAGCTACCCAGTCATTAATGATAATATCGTTGTCTTTTAGACTGTTGTCACCAATTGTTGAAACAAAAGAATAAGGGGTTGACCTGCCATTAAACTCCAAACCATTTGCAAAATAGGTCAATATGGGCCGCGATTCCTTGAAAGGTTTGAAAGCATTCACCAACTGATCATCGATAAATACGCTTTCGGAGGTGATCTCTTTTTCATGTGTCAGTAACACCTCTTTTACTTTAAGTCCTGCATCTTCTGTCGTGAAACATTTCTGAAGTAAATCGCTAATTTGTTGTTGGTTAGCTGATGGAGCAGCAATCAGTAGCTGGTTGGCTTTCCCGTCAAACTTCATCAGATTGTTCAGCTTCGAAAGGGATAGAAAGAGGTTGTAGGGTGCGGTCTGAGAATTTTTCAGGTTGAAAAATCCCATGATATGCTGATCTGCAATCTCTTTGACAATTGCACGAAATGAGACACTTGTTTCAGCATCGGATACAAATGGGGCATTCAAAGGAATCAGGCTCGCCTTTTTGATCCGGGCCAGAAAATTACCCCCTTTTTTCAGGTGAAGTCTTTCTGCCAGGTTGAGACTAATAATAACCTCATTTCCGGATAAATTTCGATATATCGGAGTGGATGCAATTTTCTCAAAGCGATTATCAATACCGGTGATCTGAACTTTATTGACACGCTCCTCACCGCCATCTGCAACCGCCATTCCTTCCAGGATTAAAGCTGGCGCTACCTCAAATCCACCTTTGGCAGCCAGTTCTCCTGCCAATTGGGAACGAAAATACCGGTCAACTGTCGAAACAAGATGGGTCGTATTCCCAAGACGATAAAATGCAGACTGTTCCAGACTAAATGTTACGGAATCGCCAATAATCAATGCTCCTGTAAGAACTGCTGTACTGATAGCAACCCCTGTGGCTACAAGCAAATTAGCTTTTAAATAATACCTAAAATTATTGAATATCAGTTTAAAACGCGTCATTGCAGAATTCCGTTTTTTAAATGATAAACCTGATCCATTTGGGAAGCCAACTCAGACGAATGGGTCACGACAATCAACGAAACGCCCTCTTCGCCACTCAAATGATTTAATAATTCAGTAAGATTTCCGGCATTTTGTTCATCGAGTGCACCAGTCGGTTCGTCGGCGAGAATGAGTTGTGGTTTATTAATTAATGCCCTCACGACTGCTGTTCGCTGACATTCGCCACCCGAAAGTTCAGATGGTTTTTGATTCCGTTGTTCCCATATTCCCACTTTCCGAAGCAGGTGTTCAGCCCACTCTTTTTCGGCCTTCCCTACCACTTTTTTAATTGGTAAAACCGGCAACAGGACATTCTCCCACAATGTGCATTGCGGCAGTAAATGGTGCATCTGAAACACAAACCCAAGCTCCCGATTACGGAAATGGGCCAGCTCAACCTGCGAATAGCCGGTAATCTTCTTCCCTTTGAAGTAAATCTCACCCGAATCTGGCTGATCGAGCGTTCCGATCAGATTGAGCAATGTGGTTTTTCCCGATCCGCTCGGACCGGCAATGGCAATTTTTTGGTTTTCTGAAACTTCCAGATTAAGTCTGTCAAGTACTTTTCTGAAATTGCTTTTCAGCGGATCGCCATAACCTTTCGAGATATTTTTTAGCTGAAGAATCATCCTGGTTTATAATAAGTTGAAGGCAATTGGTTTAAGCTAATATTTTTTGGTAAACATCGATCATCTCTTTGGCATGATCGTGGATATTGAAATTAGTTTCAACACCTTTCCGGGCATTTAAGCTCAAAGTACTCAGTTTTTTAGGATCAGACAATAAACCAGCTAAAGCATCACAAAGCGATTCAGGAGTATTGGGTTGATAGACAATACCTCCACCTGAAATATTGATTATTTCCGGAAACGCTCCCAAAGCGGGCTGAACGACCGGAACGCCTGAAGCCATGGCCTCAAGCAGGTACATTCCAAATGCTTCGCCATTTCGGACGGGTACAGCTATCACCGAAACTTTATTGAAAAATTTCTGTCTTCCATCGCCTTCAAAATCTTCGGCAAACTCAACCTCTCCGTCGAGCTCTTCTTTGGAAAGTTTTTTCCTGATTGCCTTGATATACTTCTCATCTGAACCAGTGAAACCACCTGTCAAAATGAGCTTAACATCATCGAAACCAGTTTTTTTCTTCAGTTGGATAAAGGCGTCAACTAAAATATCCAATCCGTTTTCGTGGCACATCCGGGAGATATAGCCTATATTACGCTGTTTCTGAAGTGGCTGAATAAAATCATAATCAAACGGATCGACACCAAGGTATAAACCATGAATCTTTTCGATGGGTAAATTCATCCGTTGTTGCATCACATCCGAAAAGTATTTGCTTACCGCGATAAAAAGGTCAACATCCTTCGCTTTCTCGCTCATCAGTTTCCAGATTTGCTCCTGAAAAGCAGGTTGCATGGCATCGACCCAAACATCTTCATCCTGAAGCGAACAGACAATCGGAACATTAAGTCTCTCTTTGATCCTGTGTGCCAGACCCAGCAGCAATGCATTAGAAATATGAACGATGTCCGGTTTGCAATGTTCTTCCATCCAGTCAACCAACCGCTCCAGTTCATCCTTTTGCTGTCCGTTCTCACCCAATAACATCGAAACAGTCATCTCTTCAAGACCTTTGGCATTGGTTGATCCGGCCATCGAAGCAGCCATTTTCAGTAGCGGTTTAGAATTGAGCAACCGATCCACCCATTCGGGAGATTTTCGAAGAAAGGGATAAAGTTGTTTCAAATAGATGCTTACAGCACCATAAAAAACCGGGATCTCAGCAATATCATGTTCATCCGCAAATATGGGGAGGTACATCGGGATTTTTATCACCTGATGACCTTGTTCACGCAAGGCAACAACATATTTGCTGTCGCGCAGGCAATTGCCGCAGTAAAAACTGCCACCTGAACCAGGAATTATCTGGACGATGTTCATGAGTTTGATAAATTATTGAGTTATTTTCCAAAGCAATAAACAGTCCCATCCAACGCGCAGACTACCATCAGGTTTTCAATGACAGCAGGATTATGCAGGATAGAGTTGCCAACTTCATATTTCCAGATCACCGAGCCATCGGATAGTTTCAAAAGTGCCAGATCGCCACGCATATTAGCTGTCATTACTTTATCCTTAATAATCACGGGTGATGCCTCTACACGATTGCCACTGTTATAATTCCATAACAATTTGCCGCTGTTTTTGTCGAAACAATAGACAAATTTATCACGGTTGCCCGATATTACCCGATCTCCCGATAAAGCAGCCGAAGCTACAAATGGCTGTTTGACCTCTTTATTTTCCCAGCTCCAGACTTTCTTTTGGTTTTGGATGTCGACCTTCGAGAAAAGTCCGTCGTAATCACCAATATAAGCCATTTTATCGCTTACGGGACACGAACCGGCAACATAGGTCGCCACATTGATTTTGGAATCAGATTTGCCCGTATTGATGTCGATTACATGAAGGAAGCCGTCACACCCGCCAAATATTGCTTTGCCATTAAAACAGGCTGCTGCGCCATTGATGAAATTGTCTGACTCGTATTTCCACTGCATCTTGCCGGTTTCGGCATCAACACAGTGAAGATTATAATCATAACTTCCTACAAGTAACACCGTTTTAGAACCTGACTTCCACCAGTTTGCAGAACCCATAATCTGGTTGTCGGTTTTGTATTTCCAGATCAGGGCGCCATCCGAAAGTTGAAGCGCATAAAGATTGCCATCGAGATTGCCAACATACACCTTATGATTCAGAATCAGTGCCGGCGCTTCGATCGAATTCTCGGTTTTATATTTCCACAACACTTTACCTTTGAGATCAAGGCAAAATATGGTACCATCTGTAACACCAATTACAATCTTTCCTTCGCTGATTACCGCAGCCGATTTGATATTGTCGCCCGTCTGAAAGCTCCAAAGTAGTTTTGGCTTATCGGGAAAGTTCACTTTGGTCGTTCCCAAAAGATCCTGACTCCCGCGAAAGTTACTCCAGCTATCAGAAGTTTGTCCATTCGCACCAGCGATCAAGGCATAAAAAGCGAACAAAAGAAGGTATAACTTTCTCATAATTTATCTTTTACAGATAAAGCACCTGTCGGGCATGCCTTAGCCACCATTTCAGAAGTTTCGGCTAAGCCTGCTTCAACAGTTTCGTTAAACGGCACACCTATCACGACATCAAATCCGCGACCGATAAAGGAGAAACCATATTTTTCCTGGTATTTGGAAGTCATTCTGACGCAAATTCCGCACTTAATGCATTTCAATGGTTCGTAAACAATCCGGTGCGCAAAATATTTGGTCATCGGTTTACGATCGTTTCCGGCAAAGCGGCGTTGATTCGCATTATATCGTCCCGACAAATCTCTTAATTTACAATTTTCGAAATCGCGACAGTCACAATGCAGGCATCGTCTGGCTTCAGCTATTGCCTCTTCTTCGGTAAACCCTTTTAATTTATCAGAAGCTACCCTATCTTGTAAAACTGATTCTTTCAGGTATTCCGTAATCTCTTGCTGAAGAAGCTTTCCAAAGCGCGAATTAAATAAACGGGGTTCTCCTTTGGGCTCTTCGCCCAGTAAATACTGGGTAACGGAGTAGGCCACTTCTTTTCCCTGTCCAACCGACCGGACTGCCAGCCGTGAGGATTTCAAAGCATTTCCGATTGCAAAAACTCCTTTTACAGAAGTCTGATAGCTGTTTTGATCCGCTTCAATTCCTTTGGGATTTGTTTCAAACCCCCAGCTTCTGATCGCTTCAACGACCACACCCGTTGCCACAACCACCGCATCGTATTTATTTTTGATCGACTGAAATTCTTTTGAATCAATTATCTTCCCTCCTTCGAACACAACTCCTGTTTTCAAAATTGTGCCGATCTCCCGATCTAAAACGTCGGTTGGTAAAACCTCGGGTTTAATTTCGGTCCGAAGTAGACCGCCGGGTAATTCGTTTTTATCGTAAAGGGTGGTTTGATAGCCATTTAATTGCAGGTAGTAGGCAGCAGCCAATCCGGCTGGTCCGGCTCCGATCACAGCTACTTTTTTTCCGGTCATCGGAAGTGGCTCAAAGGGATGAAGATCATTTTCGTCACCAACGAACCGTTTAAGAAGGCAAATAGCGACCGAAGCGTCAACTGACTTGCGGTGACAGGCCCCTTCGCATGGAGCAGGGCAAATACGGCCCAAAACGGATGGGAGTGCGATGTCTTTTTTAACAATCAGCAATGCTTCTTTGAACTTACCGGCTGCGATCAGGCGGTTCATCAACGGAATATCCATATGAGCAGGACAAGCCACCTGGCAAGGCCCTTCGCAATCGCCGACATGTTCGCTCAGGAGCAGCTCCAAACCTGTCTGACGAGCTTCATAAATCTCCTCGTCATCTGTAATGATTGACATCCCCTCGGTTGTTGTTACTGAGCAAGATGGAATTAACCGGCCATTGTCTGCATCTTTTACAAGACACAACATACACGATGTAAAATGACCCAGCTCTTCATTATAACAAAGGGCAGGAACTTTAACGCCGGCTATTTCGGCAGCTTTTAAAACCGATGTTCCCTCGTTAACTTCAATCTCCTGACCGTTAATCTTTAAATGAACCATTCAAATTAAATTATTATTGGTTGAAAGTAACACATTCCCTGATAAAACAAATGTCTTTCTCCGGAAAAATAACGATTAAATAGCAAGGTGAGATACAGGTCGGTATCTTTTTATTTTTCAGCATTTTGATGATCGAAATCCTCAATATACCAATGTCTTTTCAGCAGTACAATATTTTTTGGGGGAGCTTCATATAGCTATCATAGTGCACCCGATTTCATATAGGAAGCTATATATGCCTCCCTGGAAGCTCCGGAAATCAATATTGCAGCTCCCGATGTCAATATTGGAGCTCTGGTATTCAATATTACAGCTCCCGATATCAATATTGGAGCTCTGGTATTCAATATTACAGCTCCCATATCCAATATTACAGCTCCCGATGTCAATATTGGAGCTCTGGTATTCAATATTACAGCTCCCATATCCAATATTGGAGCTCCGGTATTCAATATTACAGCTCCCATATTCAATATTACAGCTCCCATATTCAATATTACAGCTCCCATATTCAATATTGGAGCTTCTTAAGAACCGGATTTGATAATCTGTTCCAGACTTCCGATCCAGGAATCGTGATCATTGAGACTTTCAACCAACTGTAAATTTTCACCACCATATTTTCTGAACAAGAGCTGGTAATCTTTTTCGATCTCAATCTTTGTTTCCAGACAATCGGCAACAAAAGATGGGGCAAAAACAAGGATGTTTTTAATTCCCTCTTCCGCCTTTTGAATCAGTATTTTATCTGTAAATGGCGACATCCAGTTTTTGTCCAGTCGTGACTGAAATGAGACAGAATAGTGATCATTCGAAAACCCGGCCTGCTGCGAAATCAACCGGGCAGTTTCGTAACATGCCGCCTGGTAACACAATTTCCCTTCTTTAATCGTTTCGGTCTTGCAAAGGCACTGCCGGCAATCATTGCCAGGATGAACTTTGCTAATTTGCCGCAATGGCAAGCCATGAAATGAGAAAAGGATATGATCCCATTTGGTCGACTGGTATTTTGCCGCCTGGGCTGCGAAAGCATCAATAAATGCAGGGTGATCGTGGAAATGATTGATAAAATGGAGTTCAGGAATCGTATTCCAGTGGCTCATTTCCGATAATACCAACTCGAAAACCGACCCAGTGGTTGCCGATGCGTGTTGCGGGAAAAGTGGAAGGATAATTATCTTATTAAAATTCTGGTTTTTAACTTCTTCCAATATGCGATCCAAACCTGGATTACCAAGGCGCATGGCATTATATATCCGATAGTTCTCCCCCATTCGCACCTGAAGTTTGGCAGCTGCATTTTCCGAATAGTACAAAAGCGGAGAACCTTTTTCATTCCACAATTGCTGGTAGAGTTTGGCAGATTTTGGTGCCCTGAAAGGGACGATAATCAGGTTTACAAGCACCTTTTGTAAAAGCCATGGTAAATCAATCACCCGTCTGTCATTCAGAAATTGTGATAAATATTTTCTCACATCGCCTACGGAAGGCGAATCGGGCGTTCCCACATTTACAAGAATAACTGCTGTCTGATCCATATTGCTATTCCTTGATAATTGAATCTGCTATATTCCTACCCTGCCTGATACGGTCGCCCATGCCAATACCATCGCTGATATTTCCGGCAAGAATCAACCCGGGATAGTTGTTCCGGATGTAATCAATCGCCTGCAATCGTTGTTCGGTCGACTTGTAATATTGAGGGATGGCATACTGATATCTGAAGATTCTGATGATGTCAGCTTTTATTCCCTTAATCTGTAACATTTCGCCAATCTCCTCTTCTACGAGTGATTGAATCTCCGTATCGGTGTAAGAATAATAATCGCCGTTTTTAATTCCACCCAGAAAAACGGATAGCAATGCCCCACCTTTCGGCGCTCTCTCTGTAAAGAAAGAAGAAGGGAACAATACCCCCAAGATTTTCCGGTTCTCTTTTGATGGAATCAATCCTCCGAAAGCATTAATATCTATCCCTTTCCACTCCTGATATCCCAATGCCACCTGCACTATTTTAGCATATTCGAGCTGTCCGATCGCTGCCAGTTGTTGCTGATCGACAAATGGGAACAGCGCTTCAACTTCTTTACCACCTGTGGTGGAAATTACTTTATCCGATGTTAACCGGACAGGATTTCCGTTTTTCAGAAAGTCAATGTCATAAAATCCATGATCGGGACTAACGACCACTCTGCTGCAATTAAGTAAGATATTCTCTTCTCCAATGCTTTTTACAAGTGCCTTGATGAGGTTTTGAAGCCCACCTTTTGCTGAAAAAACTTCTTTTGTCGCTCTCTTCGTCCTTTCATCTTTAGGTTCAGAACCTTTTTTCATCGCACCACCAATAAAACTGCCATATTTCTGCTCGAGCTGGTAAAGTTTAGGTAATGCAAAACGGGTAACCAACCGGGTAGGATCACCCGCATATATTCCTGAAATAAATGGATCTACTGCATAATTCAAATAACTTCTACCCATTCGCCGGAGCACCAGATCGGCAATAGTTTCGTCAGGATTGGTCCCTTTCTTCCGAAACGGTTCTCCTAAAATGCTGATTTTATCGCCAAAGGAAAAAAGTGGGGTCTTAATCGCCTGGATCAGTCCTGATGGCAACGGATGCCATTTCCCATTTTTCCAGATCAATCGCTTTTTGGCTTCAGGATTAGCAATTTCGATGGCGCAATCTCCACAAAGGTCGTCGAAAAGTTCCATAATCTCAGGTTGGGAAACCACCCCGGTATTCGGACCGGCTTCCATTGTAAATCCACCCTCTTTTACTGTTTGAATTACACCACCCGGACGATTATTCTTTTCAATTATTTTCACGCTGATACCCCTCTTAAGCAGGTAATGTGCTGTTACTAATCCGGTAAGGCCTGCACCGATAATTACAACCTTTGTCTGAATTTGAGGTACCATAAATTAAACCGGTTTTGAAAATTGTTTAGAGTTATTGCGCGTGAGCGGATCGAATGAGGCTGCAACATTACGGATAAACAGGGCGCCACCCTCGGTCATTTCGAGTCCTTCTTTGGTCAGTTGCAAAATGCCATCTTCTTCGAATTGTTTTAATTCAGCATCGTCATAGACAATTGCATCACGAATGACTGATTCAGAAATATTTAAATGGTCCGACAATTCCTTCCAGTTGATTTGCTTGTTGCACATCAGCTGATTAATCACCTCGCGGACAATAATTTCGTTTTTGGTCAGCATATAACCTTTTTCTATTGGAAGATGCCCCTGACCAATCGATTCGATGTAACCCTTGACCGACTTGGTATTTTGAGCATACCCCTTTTCGAGCTGACTGATAGCTGATACACCAAATGCATATACCTGTCCTGTCGTTTGTCGTGTGCAATAACCCTGAAAATTCCGGTGAAGACTCTTGGTAATTACCGCCTGGTAAAGTTCATCGCTTTCGAGCACGTAATGATCCAGTCCTATTGACTGATAACCATTGGCCATTAAGTATTCATGCGATTCAGAGAACATTTTCATCTTCAACTCCGTATCGGGCAATCCTTTCTTATCCAAAATCTTCTGGGCTTTTTTCACCCATGGAACATGTGCATAGGAAAAGGTAACCAGCCGGTCGGGCCGTATTGCGGCCGCTTGCCGGATTGAATCGAGAAAGCTTTCGACAGTCTGACCCGGTAATCCATATATAAAATCAAGATTTACAGTTACATTGTCCGATCCTGCTTTGAGTCTTTGAATAATGTCACCTACAGGCATTGCAGAAGGATCGCGGTTAACGGTTTTCAACACTTCGTTGTCAAAATCCTGGATTCCAAGACTAAAACGATTAAATCCCGACTTCTTGAGCTGGTCGATATAATTAAAATCAAGATGAGCCGGATTGCATTCGATTGCTATCTCAGGGTGATCAACTAACGTGAACAGCGAATAAATCAATTCGTTAAGTTCTGCAATCCATTCAACAGGAAGCGCATTCGGAGTGCCACCACCATAATGAATTTGTGACACTTTTCTCCCCTTGTCGATCAAGGCAGCCACCATTCTAATTTCCTGTTTCAGTGCCACAACATACTTTTTCATTTCAGCCTGGGTTCCAAGCGGTGAAGTGTTGCAACCACAATAGTAGCAAAGCTTTTTGCAGAATGGGATGTGAAGATAAAGGGAGATATTGCGCGGATTTCCGCTGTTCGACTCTTTTACAGCATCAATGTATTGATTTTCTGTAACAGTATCAAAGTAGTTGGCAGGCGGATAACTTGTGTAACGCGGTACAGGTGAATTATATTTTTCAAGCAATTGTTCCGGAATAATCATAACAGTCTTTTTTGGATATATATAAAATACGGCAATAAATGTCGCAAACAAAATAACACTTCAAACAGGAATAATCCGCTGCACCAGATCGATTCAGCAATTATTCCACTCATCACAGCAACAATCAGACAGCCTAAATGGTTGCTTACGTTCTGAACCATAAAATCGGTTGCTTTCGGGCTACACGATATCCATCTAAATGATATAGACAGTTACGGTAAGCAATCCGCAGATTTCCAAGATCAACAAGATAGTCCTGTAAAAAGGATTAATTGGTAAACCGGGCAAAATCAGCCGGAATTATGACGCTGCAATAATACTAATTAAACAAGGAAAAACGGGGGGGGACGCGCGAAAAGCGCTGCCCTGGAAAACTGAAAATATTCGGATAGAGGTGGGGGAATGAAAAATGCAGCAAAAAAGGATGTTAATGGAGCCTGTAAGTCAACCTCGAAATTAACAGACTGCGCTTTATAAACTGTATCCCTCGTGTAAAAGTAGGTGGCCGATTTTTGTAATTGATTATTGTGCAGAATATAACCTGTGGCTGGTTCCGCAGTTTTCGGTTCTTCTGGCTGAACTTCCGGGGTGCGAAATGCCAATGCCGAAAAACCTGCCAGATAGGAAATGGCAAGAATCAGGTAAAGGAAATTCCCAGAAAAGGCCCCGAAAAAAAACATGTTTGGTTCAAAATGATAATGGCGTCAAATATATACAAATAATTCGATATGATCCGACCAGTTGTGAAATACGATCGTTCTGCAATTTGATGATCTGACAGTTAAGCATAAAAAAAGGAGCACCCCGGATTTTATTCCTGTGGCACTCCTTTTATATTAAAATACAATCTTAAAGTTCAATAGTCGTGGTCACGTTTCCGATTTTAACTGTTGCTTTATTGTCGCATGTACCATCGCCAAAGTCGATAGTACGGGGAACTCCACCTGCCGGTGTAACTACAACCGATCCACTGGAGAACCATTTACAGGCCATCTTTTTAACAATAGCGCTAGGATAAGAAGCCGTCCATGCAACGCCTGCCCTTGTTGTTCCTGATGAGGATCCTTCGATGCGCCAAACCTCATCAGCCCAGGCTAATGTGGCTGATCCTTCAGATTGAAGGCGAACAAATTCAGCATGGTAAGTCATAAATTTCTGATCAGAAAATTCAATTCTTGCGTCCGTCAATACGGTATAACGTGGCCAGTTATTGCCCGGATTAAGGCCGTTATAGGTGATTTTATGTGTGCCCGTTATTTTATTTCCGTTGCTGACGAAATCAA
>JANYLE010000128.1 GCA_025363795.1 Mariniphaga sp.
TCTATTAATAACTTTACTGAATGGCTGGCAGTTCATTTGGCTAAAGTTGGAATCAGGGTTAATGCAGTAGCACCCGGATTCTTCATTACCAATCAGAACCGTTTTCTGGTACTGGATGAAAAAACCGGCAATTACTCAGCCCGTGGGAATAAAATTGTGACCAATACCCCAATGGGGAAATTTGGCGATCCGGATGACCTTCAGGGAGCTGTTTTATACCTTCTTTCTGACCTTTCGTCTTTTGTTACAGGCATTGTAATTCCAATTGACGGAGGTTTTAATGCTTACAGTGGGGTATAAGAGCGTCGCAAGGCCGTGGTAAGGGTGTAAGATTTTGCACCCTTACGCCCCAACATATTATATAAATTAATTACATACAAAATATGAGCCTTCAATTAAAAAAAGATTTCGCTTATTCCTTACTTGTTCCGACAAGTATGGGTGTCAGAATTACACCTGCAAACGGACAGCCTGTTCATTGCAGTGACCTGTTCCAAATGTATGCTTCGAGTGCCGAAACCAATGTTGCCAGTATTTCATCCTATCTTGGACTTCCCGTGAAAGTGCTGACAACCTTTGTAAAAGACAGTCCGATAGCTCAGTTTATAAAAACCAACCTGAGAAGTCGCAATATGGCCTTCGAAGGACCTGAGGTCCCACAAGGTGATCCATGGGGCTATCGTCACCAGTTTAATATCGCCGACAGCGGTTTTGGTACACGTGGACCACGCGTTCAGAACGACCGTGCCGGAGAAGTAGGCAGAACCTTGAATGTCAAAGATTTCGATCTTGAACGGATTTTCGGAAAAGAGGGAGTTCAGATTGTTCATTTGTCAGGATTGATCGGAGCATTGTCGCCGGAAACCAGTAATTTCTGTCTGGAAATTGCCCGGTTTGCAAAGAAGTTTGATACACGTATCTCCTTCGACCTCAATTACCGCGCTTCTTTCTGGAAAGGACGCGAAAAGGAATTACGTGAAATATTCACCGAAATTGCCTCTGTTTCAGATATTCTGATCGGGAATGAAGAAGACTTTCAGCTTTGTCTGGGAATTGCTGGTCCTGAAGCGGGTGGCAAAGGAATCGGATCTGAGATTGATGGTTTCAAAGGAATGATTGGCCGAGTAAAAGCTGCCTTCCCCAATGCATCCGTATTTGCAACAACACTTCGTCAGGTCGTTAATACGAATGAGCATCTGTGGGGCGCAATAATGCTTGAAGGAGAAAACTGGCAGGTCATTGAACCAAGAAGTATCACTGTACTTGACCGTATTGGTGGTGGAGATGGTTTTGTAGGAGGTTTACTTTATGGAATATTAAAAGGATGGGCTCCTGAAAAATGGCCTCAGTTCGGCTGGGCTACAGGTGCATTGGCAACGACCTTTTTAACTGATTACGCCCAACCAGCCGATGAAGAGATGGTTTGGAGCATATGGAATGGCAATGCACGGGTGAAACGGTAGTGCTATTAGTCAGTATTTGTTGAAAGCCAAAGCGATTGAAGAAATTTGATACTTTACAGCATCTAAAATAAATTATTCGCTTGACTTTTAGAAAAATGATTACTTTTAGAATTGGTCTCTAACGTTTCATTTTAATAACCGGCTCAGCGTCTGCATTCATCAACACCTGAGTTTTAACTAAAAAATATGATCTATTTTCAAACTGGTTCACCAACTGCTTCACTTTCGCACGATGATTTGAAGGAGGGATTATATACAGCTTTGACGCTGTTGGGAAAAAAGAAAAAGATTCTCGCGATTCCGCCTGACTTCACCCGCTTCCCGTCACGTGCCGGCGAATTAACGCGCTACGCTTATAACTTTTATGGCAACAAGCTGACCGATATTTTGCCAGCGTTGGGGACTCATTCTCCAATGACAAGCGACCAAATTTCGGAGATGTTTGGAGATGTGCCAAAAGAGTTGTTTCGCGTACATGACTGGCGAAATGATGTGATTACTTTGGGCGAAGTGCCTGCTGAATATGTCCGCGAAGTATCGGGGAACGCAGTTGATTTTGCCTGGCCTGCACAGGTAAACAAATTATTGGTAGAGGGTGGTTTTGACCTGATTCTATCTATCGGACAAGTGGTTCCTCATGAAGTTGTTGGGATGGCTAACCATAACAAAAATATCTTCGTAGGAACCGGTGGTGCCGAAGGGATCAATAAAAGTCATTTCATTGGTGCCGCTTTTGGAATGGAGAAAATGATGGGACGTCCGAAAACACCTGTACGCAGGATTTTCGACTATGCAAGTCACAACTTTGCAAAACATCTTCCTATCTTATACATACTTACCGTCGTTGGAATGGACAAAGAAGACGGATCGCTCAAAGTCCGCGGATTATATATTGGCGATGATAAGGAGGTCTTTAAGGCTGCTGCTGCACTTTCAGTTGAAGTGAATTTCACGATGCTCGATCATCCGATGAAAAAAGTGGTCGTTTACCTCGATCCGACTGAATTCAAATCAACATGGCTTGGCAATAAATCAGTCTACCGTACCCGGATGGCGATTGCCGATGGTGGTGAATTGATTGTCCTCGCTCCAGCCCTCAAAGAGTTTGGCGAAGATGCTGAAATTGACCGTTTAATTCGTAAATATGGTTATTTCGGTACCCCAAAAACGCTTGAAGCGGTGCGTGATAATGACGATCTCCGGAACAACCTGAGTGCTGCAGCTCACCTGATTCATGGCTCTTCAGAAGATCGTTTTTCAGTGACCTATTGTCCCGGAAACGAAAAAGAAAACCTTACGCAGAAAGAGATTGAAAGTGTCGGGTTTAAATACGCCAATCTGGATGAGATGACCAAATTATATGATCCGGCAAAATTAAAAGACGGATGGAATAAATCGGCTGACGGAGAAGAGTTCTACTATATTTCGAATCCAGCCATCGGGTTATGGGCAGTACGCGAACGATTTAAAGATTAAGGAGTAATGATTATCGACGAGGTAAAATGGGGTATTATCGGATGTGGAACTGTCACTGAAGTTAAGAGTGGCCCGCCGCTTCAATTAACGGAGCACTCGCACCTGGTGGCAGTCATGCGCCGTAATGCCGCACTTGCCGAGGATTATGCAAAACGGCATCATGTTCCCAGGTGGTACAGCGATGCCGATCAGCTGATCAATGATCCTGAGGTTAATGCGGTTTACATCGCCACTCCGCCTGACGCGCATCTCGAATATGCCATCAAAGCAATGCGGGCAGGCAAACCTGTCTATGTTGAAAAACCAATGGCCAGAAGTCATGCGGAGTGCCTGGAAATGCTCAAGGTTTCGGAAGAAACAGGAGTTCCCATATTTGTTGCTTACTACAGAAGAGGTTTGCCCGGATTTCTGAAGGTGAAAGAGTTGGTGGAATCGGATGCCATCGGTTCTGTCCGGATGGTTAATGTCCGGTTTTATCGTCCTGCGAAAGGTGACTTTCAGGGAACTGATTTACCGTGGCGTTTACGACCCGAAATTTCTGGTGGAGGACTTCTGTTCGATCTTGCAGCCCATACACTTGACTATCTTGATTATGTCTTTGGTTCAATCGGAAATATTAAAGCAAACGCTTTAAATCAGGCGGGTCTTTATCCTGCAGAAGATCTCGTGCTGGCCAACTGGCAGCACGAAAGCGGTGTGGCCGGAACCGGTTCCTGGTGTTTTACAACCTCTGACAAGAACAACCTTGACGAGATTGAAATCATTGGAGACCAGGGAAGAATTGTGTTCTCAACCTTTGAGTTTACGCCGGTTGTACTCGAAAATGGAGATGGAAGGATGGAATTTCCGTTTGAAAGACCTCCTCATGTCCAAAGCAATCTCATGAAGAAAATTGTTGCCTCCCTTCGCGGGGAAGGTGAAGCCCCGTCGACAGGTCAATCTGCCGCCCGGACGAATCGGGTACTCGACGAAATGGTTGAAAACTATTACCATATTGGAAAGAAAACAAAATAATTGAATGAAGATCATCATAGACGATAAGATTCCATACATCAAAGGTGCGCTTGAACCCTTTGCCGAAGTAATTTATCTGCCCGGAAATAAAACAACTCCTGAGGTTGTAAAAGATGCTGACGCAATTATAACCCGGACAAGGACCAGCTGCAACGAAAACCTATTGTCCGGCTCTACGGTCAAATTTATCGCTACTGCTACAATTGGTTATGACCATATTGATACAGACTACTGCGAAAGGGCAGGTATCACCTGGACAAATGCACCGGGTTGTAACTCCAAATCGGTGGAGCAATACATTGCTTCCGCGTTAATGGCGCTGGCCGAAAAAAAGAATTTTATCCTTAAAGATAAAACAATCGGGATTGTCGGGGTCGGAAATGTCGGATCGAAAGTAGCCCGGATGTGCGAAATATTTGGAATGAAAGTGTTGCTTAACGATCCGCCCCGTGCAAGAACGGAGGGAAGTAGCGGATTTATTGGGCTTGATGAAATCCTCGAAAAAGCGGACATCATTACGTTACACGTTCCGCTCAACCAGGATGGAGAAGATAAAACTTATCACCTTGCTGATGAATCATTCTTTGCCAAAGCGAAGAAACAACCAATTATTATCAACTCATGCAGGGGTGAAGTAACCGATACACATGCCCTTAAATCGGCTGTCAAATCGGGTCAGATCTCAGGCTTGGTGATTGATTGCTGGGAAAATGAACCCGGCATTGATCTTGAATTACTTGATCTTGTCGATTTGGCAACACCTCATATTGCCGGTTATTCAAAAGATGGGAAGGCGAACGGGACAATGATGAGCGTCAGGGCACTTAGTAAGTTCTTTGAGCTTGGGATTAACAATTGGAAATGTAAAGATATTGAACGACCGGAATCTACCGACATCTTTATCGATGGAACCGGAAAGACCACTCAGCAGGTGCTTGCTGAAGCGATTTTCGCGACCTACGATATCCGTGAAGATGACCGGCGACTCAGGGCTTCAGTGGAGACATTCGAGAAACAACGGGGCGACTATCCAGTCAGAAGGGAGTTCCCCACCTTTAATGTTTACTGTAAGATCAACAATATCAAAACAATTAATAAACTTAAACAATTAGGGTTCAGACTCTGAATAAAAACTTCTTAAAAACAATTAATAAACAATACGGATGAAAAAAGCAGACATTGGGCTCATAGGCCTTGCAGTGATGGGCGAAAACCTTGTTCTAAATATGGAAAGCAAAGGTTTCACCGTCGCAGTTTATAACCGCACAGTTGACAAAGTAGACAAATTCATTGAAGGACGTGGTGCAGGAAAGAATTTTATTGGATGTCACTCGGTCGCTGATCTTTGTGCCAACCTCGCACGTCCACGTAAAGTAATGATGCTGGTAAAGGCCGGTTCACCGGTAGACGATTTCATTGAACAGATTATTCCTCACCTCGAAGCAGGCGATATCATTATCGATGGTGGAAACTCCCATTTCCCCGATACAATCCGTCGTGCAAAATATGTCGAAAGCAAGGGTTTATTGTATATCGGAACCGGTGTTTCTGGTGGTGAAGAGGGAGCATTATTAGGGCCTTCGATGATGCCGGGCGGATCGCCAGCAGCATGGCCGGCTGTCAAAGAGATTTTCCAGGCTGTTGCGGCCAAAGTTGATGGTGCACCTTGTTGCGAATGGGTGGGTGAAAATGGTGCCGGACATTTTGTGAAAATGGTTCATAATGGCATTGAATATGGTGACATGCAGATTATCTGCGAAGCCTATCAAATGATGAAAGAACTTTTGGGAATGAAAGCCGATGAGATGCATGACGTGTTTGCAGAATGGAATAAAGGCGATCTCGACAGTTACCTGATTGAAATCACGCGTGATATCCTGGGTTTCCGCGATGAAAACGGTGAAGCACTTGTTGAAAAGATTTTGGATACCGCCGGACAGAAAGGTACTGGTAAATGGACTGCTGTGTCAGCACTTGACCTTGGAATTCCACTTACACTGATCGGTGAATCTGTATTTGCGCGCTGTCTTTCAGCACAAAAAGATCTTCGCGTTAAAGCATCCAAGTTCCTGAGCGGTCCTGAAAAGCTTTTCAAAGGAGATAAAGTTCAATTTCTTAGCGATTTGAAGGATGCCCTTTTAGGTGCAAAGATCATTTCTTATGCGCAGGGGTATGATTTAATGGGTGAAGCAGCAAAAGAGTACAAATGGGTGCTAAATAATGGCGGCATTGCGCTGATGTGGCGTGGTGGTTGTATCATTCGTTCGGTGTTTTTAGGAAAGATCAAGGAGGCATTCGATAAGAATCCTAACCTTGAACACCTGTTACTCGATGAATACTTTAAAACAACAATTGAGAAAGCACAGGCCGGATGGCGTCGCGTAGTGGCTGCTGCGGTTACCAATGGTGTCCCTGCTCCCTGTCTTGCAACAGCATTGACTTACTTCGACGGGATACGGAGCGAAAGATTACCTGCCAACCTTCTTCAGGCACAGCGCGATTACTTTGGTGCGCACACCTACGAAAGAGTTGACAAACCCCGTGGCGAGTTCTTCCATACAAATTGGACCGGACGTGGTGGTGATACTGCATCATCAACTTATACCGTTTAAAGATTTACTCAACAACAAATCAGCAACGCTGCAATCCTCCGGTTGCAGCGTTGTTTTTTTTATTAAGGACTTGCCTTTTATTGCCGTTCAAAATGCCCTTCCGGGAGATACAATTAGCTCCGGAAGGGCATTTTTCATTTTCGAAGCTTATTCAATAGAATATGAATAGTGCTCAATGAAGGATGAGGAGCATTCAGCAGATGATGTTTAGGATTCAATGAAGGATGAGGAGTATTCAGCAGATAATGAATAGAGTTCGAGGAAGGATGAGGAATATCATAATGAAAGATGCAAAGCGTTCAACAATGGATGAGGATTATTACAATCAAAGATGCAGAACGTTCAGTAAAAGATGACGTATATTACAATGAAAGATGCAGAGCATTCAGAAGAAGATGAATAGCATTCAATAAAGGATGTGAACCATTCAACACGATCTGTTAAGCGTTCAATGCTAAAGGAGAGCCATTCAACGACAACAGAACAACGTTCAATACTAACGGTTATTTATTCAATATTAAAGGAGTCATGTTCAATGCTAACGGAGATGCATTCAATACCATCTGTTGAGCGAACAATCGAATGTGTGAACCAATCAACACTATCTGTTGAGCAAACAATTGAATGTGTGAACCAAACAACACTATCTGTTGAGCGAACAATCGAATGTGTGAACCAATCAACACTATCTGTTGAGCGATCAATCGAATGTGTGAACCAAACAATACTATCTGTTGAGTGAACAATCGAATGTGTGAACCAAACAATGCTATCTGTGAAGCGAACAATCGAATGTGTGAACCAATCAATACTATCTGTTGAGCAAACAATCGAATGTGTGATGCTTTCAACACGATCTGTGAAGCGTTCAATATTCCCGTAGTCGCACCTGGTTATTTAATCTTCTGGAATGCTTTATTATCAATCATTTGTTGAAAGAAATCAACGATTGATTCATCAACTGGCCGATATTTCACACCCAATGCGTTAATACTTTTTGTATGATCGACCTGCCAATGATAGCCAACATTTTTACTGATCATCTTACGTTTAAATCCCGCCATGGGAGCCACCAGCCACACGATAAACTTTGGTAAGGTCTTCTTCGGGAAAGGGTAGCTATTGCCAAACTTGCGTTGCAGAATTTCGGACAAACCCAGAAAAGAAGTTTCTGCGGCAGAGAGAATATGCCTTCCGTTTGCATCCGGAATAAAACCGGCATTGAAATGGGCTTCGGCCAGATCGCGCACATCAACAACGCCGATATAAAACTCGGGAACCCCTGACTTCATATTTCCGTCGCCCAATTGACGGATCAGGTTATAACTTTCAGATGTCGATTTTGGATTAATTCCGGGACCGATCACCAGCGAAGGATTAATCACCACGAGATCCCAGCGCGACTGCTTTTGATTCATCTCCCAGGCGGCACGTTCTGCCACGGTTTTTGAATAGGAGTAGGGTTGATGATCAAGTGTGGAAGTAAGGTTCCATTGCCCTTCGGTCGCAAAGCCGTTCGGATAGGCCAGACAGTCGACAGCATCGCCAATGATGGCAGCGCAACTACTTGTCAGAACCACACGGCTAACGGTGGGTGTCCGGTTGACAGCAGCCAAAACATTCCTGGTCCCGATCAGTGCCGGATCGACAAGATCTTTCTGAGGATCTTTTACCG
>JANYLE010000145.1 GCA_025363795.1 Mariniphaga sp.
ATAGATTATGTAATACTCGTAGTTTTCGGTTTGAATTTGTCTTTCAATGGCATCAGCTGACTGAAATGTTGCTACCATGTAATTCACCTGCTCCTGCCCGATAATGGGGAGGTAATACTCATTCCATATGGTTGACGCTAATCCGGCAACAATCTGAATGGTTGCTGTTGATTGAACTCTTTCGAAAGCTATTTGGTTGTATCCTAATTTATTGTACAGATTAAAATTTTCATTGTCAAAACAGCAGAAGATTACCTTTTCTATTTCTAAATGATCCTTTAAAAAATTTTGAACGGTATCCATCGCAATTGAGGCCGCTTCCGGTTTCGGAAAACCATAAACACCTGTGCTAATATTGGGAAATGCAATCGTTTTGACGTAATTGTCAGACGCAATTTTGAGGCTTTGTTTGTAACACGAGGCAAGAAGCTCTTTTTCAAGGTATTTGCCTCCATTCCAGACAGGACCGACCGCATGAATAATAAACTTTGCCGGTAACCTGAAGCCGGGTGTAATTTTTGCATCACCCGTATTGCATCCGTTGAGCAGTTCACATGATTTTAATAATTCTGGTCCGGCCGCGCGGTGAATGGCCCCATCAACACCTCCGCCTCCCAAAAGAGAACGGTTGGCAGCGTTCACGATCGCATCAACATTCAGTTCCGTAATATCTCCCCTGATGATTTCAATCTTTGCCATCCTCAAACACTAATTTAATTACGAATTTCAAAAAACAGAGGCTGTCTAAATTCAGATTATTTAGACAGCCTCTGGGTAAATTAAACCTTCTTCTTATTTCAGAAGTTTGGTGGTAAGGTTTGTCATGCTGATTTTGATTGCATCAAACGGTTTGCCATCTTTTGTCGAGTCCTGTTCAACAATCAGGTATTTATTTCCTGCAATACTTCTTGCAGCCAGAATTTCCTTGAAATTGATAAGACCGGCACCAACAGGAGCAAAGTCTTTAGTTACTGGTTTGTAGAAAGGTGCCTCTTTGGTAAACATGTCTTTCATATGGAAGAGTTGGAATCTGCCAGGGTATTTTTTGAACATTTCAACAGGATTTTGTCCGGCTTTAGTTGCCCAGAAAAGATCTAATTCCATAGTAACAAGGTCTTTATCTAACTCTACCATAAAGACGTCGTAATATGGAATTTTGCCTTCAACTTTATCAAATTCAAAATTGTGGTTGTGATATCCAAACTGGATTCCGTTTTGTTTCATGATACCACCTACCTTGTTCCATTCCCCGGCCATTTTCTTATAACTGTCGAGAGTTGTGCGGGCTTCTTCAACTACCCAGGGTTGGATGCAATACTTAACACCAAGTTTTGCATGGTCTTCGGCCATCTTTTTTGCATTGTCGAGGGTGATTCCTAAAGCTTCAACCTGTGTATGGCTGCTAAGGATTACCATGCCAAGATCGGTCACTATTTTCTTAAATTCTGCAGGTTCGTAACCATAGAACTTCCCGTTAGCATAGCTTGCGAGCTCCAGGTATTTGAATCCGATGTCAGAAACACGCTTCAAAGATCCGGGAACATCAGCCTTCATGGCATCACGGATAGTGTATAACTGGAGCGCAACACCAAAAGTCTTGGGGTCAACAGCTGGAGATGACAGATCAGGGGCAGTCTTGAATGCATACTGTGAAAGAGCCATCGCTCCCAATGCGCCAGTAGCAGATACTCTTAAGAAATTCCTTCTGGATTGTGTTGTTTTCATAATTCCTGAGATAAATATTTAGTTGAAAAAATGTCTAAAGGATAAAAGAAATCAAGCATTAAAAATAAGAATAATCTATGAGGAAAAACAAACATCCTGGCATTTTGGTTTAAAAATCCGGTTTGATCGGAAGGTGTTCGTTGATAGTTTGTTGAGGTATGATTCGTGGAAGAAGGAATAATTGTTTAATCGTCTGAGAAAAGTTAAATCTCGAATTGATAGTGTTACACGAATCTACTATTAATGGCAAAGGGGTGAATCTTCATAACAGAACACTCACCCCTTCGGATACCAAATATTTTAAAGCTTATCTGATTTGGGCACCGACTTCACGTTCGTAAACG
Source organism: Mariniphaga sp. (assembly GCA_025363795.1). Classification (GTDB taxonomy): domain Bacteria; phylum Bacteroidota; class Bacteroidia; order Bacteroidales; family Prolixibacteraceae; genus JAAFHB01. The sequence continues at coordinate 2,070 of JANYLE010000145.1, forward strand.
CTGATCAGACGGTTCATCGTTTTTTCGATCTGTTTGTCGTTCAGCGTTTTTTCTTCGTCCTGAAGAATAAAACTTACGGCATAAGACTTTTTCCCTTCGGGAAGGTTGGATCCTTCATAAACGTCAAAAATATTCACCGTCCGGAGAATTTGTTTTTCTGTTCTGAATGCCAGTGCTTTAATTGCGCTGAATTGTACTTCTTTATCGATCAGTAAGGCCAGGTCGCGTCTTACTTCAGGATACTTCTGAAGCGGAGTATATGTGGCTCTATGGTTTTTGATGGCCTTTAAGATTACACTCCATTGAAGATCACCATAGAATATATCTGCATCAATATTCAGATTTTTCAGAATCTTCTTGCTGACGTAGCCGATTTGACCGATCATTACGGCATTCAAACGGTATTCAAGTCCTTCAGAGAAGATATCATTCGATATTGATTCGATGACACAATTCCCGACTTTAATGCCAACCCTTGTGAGAATATTCTCCGCGTTGGCTTTTAAGGTAAAGAAGGAGGTGGGTTCCTCTTTTACTATCCAGTTTTCAGTCTCTTTTTTACCGGTAATCCAGATGCCGATATGCTCCCCTTCACTGTAATTTTTAACAGGGTTGGTATATGTTTTCGTTCCGTCAAAGTGATAAACATTGCCGAATTCGTATAACCGAAGATCGGCATTACGGAAATTCGTGTTGCGGTTAATGGCTTCCAAGCCTCCGAAAAGAAGGGTCTGGCGCATTCCGTTGAGATCCGAACTTAGCGGATTGAACAGGTGCACGGTATTTTCCGGTTTGAACGATTCCAACTGATCGTAATAGGCCGATTTTGTCAATGAGTTGGACATGATTTCGTTAAAGCCCCTTGCTGTGAACATTTCGGAAATCAGGTTCTGCAACTTCATTTTATCTGGATTGGGAGCATGTTGAATAGCCGATTTTATCGATTTATTCGGTTCAACGTTGTTGTATCCATATATGCGAAGGAGCTCTTCAATGATATCAACTTCTCTTTTTACATCAACACGGTATGGAGGAACTGAGAGGTTCAGCCCTTCAGCAGTCTCTTCGTTGATCACAATCTCGAGCGAAAGCAAAATGCTCTTGATCGTTTCTTTCGGAATTTCTTTGCCAATGAGGCGGGTAATATTTGAATAGGTAACTGTCACCGGGAAGAATTCCAGAACTGCAGGATCTGCTACGACATCCACAACATCCGAAGATATTGTGCCTCCGGCGATCTCTTTAATCAGCAATGCAGCCCGTTTCAAAGCATATAATGTCCCGTTTGGATCAACACCACGCTCGAACCTAAAAGAAGCATCTGTGCTCAGCCCGTGACGCCGCGCTGTTTTACGGATGTAAACCGGATTGAAACAGGCACTTTCGAGAAAAATGCTGGTTGTGCTCTCTTTAACGCCCGATTGCAGTCCGCCAAAAACTCCTCCGATACACATGGGTGCTTCAGAATTACAAATCATCAGATCTTTATCCGACAATTCCCTTTCGATTCCGTCAAGTGTTACAAATTTGGTTCCGGCTGGAAGTGTTTTAACAATTACTTTATTCCCTTTTATTTCCGAAGCGTCAAAGGCATGAAGCGGCTGACCCGTTTCGAAAAGAACGAAATTGGTAATATCAACGATGTTGTTGATTGGGTTCTGACCAATGGTTTTTAATCTGTTTTTAAGCCATTCGGGAGATTCTTTTACCGTTACATCCGAAATCGTTAATCCGCAATACCTTGCGCAGGCTTCCGCATTTTCGATTGAAATGGGTATTGCCAAATCGTGGTTATCTGCTTTAAATGAATCTATGTTTGGACGGGTGTAAGTAATGTTTCCCTTTTGAGCAAGAAAGGCTGCAAGATCACGTGCTACACCAATATGCGATGCACTGTCGATACGGTTGGGTGTCAGATCAACCTCAAGAACGAAATCGCTCTGAATTTTAAAATATTCGCTGGCAGGTGTCCCTGGTTTGGCTTGCTGGTCCAAAACCATGATCCCGTTGTGATCGTTGCCAAGACCTATTTCATCTTCTGCACAGATCATTCCCATCGAAACCTCACCTCTGATTTTAGATTTCTGAATGGTAAATTGTTCATCTCCATTATAAAGAACCGTTCCAACAGTGGCAACAACAACCTTCTGGCCGGCAGCAACATTGGAAGCACCACATACAATTGGAAGATTCTCTTCACCGCCAATATTGACGGTTGTAACACTTAAATGGTCGGAATTCGGATGTTTTTCGCAGGTAATCACCTCTCCTACGAAAATTCCTTTTAATCCCCCTTTAACGGTTTCGACTTCGTCGACACTTCCGGTTTCAAGCCCAAGTTGCGTAAGGGTAGCTGCAACTTCGGCAGGCGTGAGTTCAATATTGATGTAATCTTTCAGCCAGCTGTATGAAATATTCATTTTAAATGTTCTACTTGATAATAGGGGGCAAAAGTAGGCAATTTAGGATCAATACCCAAATCTGAAAGCTTGCTTTAGGGGTTGCGAAAATCGATCATTTCCGTAATTTTATGATCTGATTTCCGTGGTGAAATGATCCTAAAATTACCAAATTGATATTTTTTTCGACATTTTTCAGAAAACTATTTTTTTCGTTTATTGAATTATTATTTTGCACCTCTGAAACAACAGACAATTCAGATGGGATAATAATCGTTAAATAATTAATTTGTAACACATTAGGGAGAACCTTAATCTAAATATAATATGGCAACAAGCATTAAACCACGAATCGTTAAAGACTATGACAAGCTTCCGCTCGATGTCCAGGGTCAAATCAAGCTCACTTATCCTGCCGGTTTTGCAGGAAGTCTGATTACCTATATCAATGCCAAGGGGAAAGTCGTGTCGGCTTTACCTTACGAAACCGATGATTATTATTATCTGGTTCGGATGACATTGGAAGAGGCCAATAATATTGTTGAAAATGATGACGATTTTGGCGATGACGGCATTCTTCGGGATGATTTCGCACTTCAGGAGTTCGAAGGACATGATGATGTTGATGACGATATCAATGATATCCCTGATGATATGCCCGAAGAAGAAGAGGACGATGATGACGTTTAAGTCATGGTTTCATTCAAAAAATTAAAATAAAAGCCGGTAATTTACCGGCTTTTATTTTTTTAGGTGTCAAGTCAAAAGAAATTAGGATAGAACGGGAGAGAAGTTGTGAAAGTAAAAAAGATGGGTAAAGTAAAACCGGATTATCTGCATCCTGAATAAAGCCGCAATATTATTCTAAATTCAATTTTCCCAGGGCCAGTTGCTGGTCGGCAAAAGCAATGATTTGATCTTTCATATCGGGCGTAAACCATGTGATCTCAGGATCGCGCCTGAACCATGTTAATTGTTTACGCGCGTATTTCCGGGAATTCGCTTTAATTCTCTCTTTGGCTTCTTCGAGGGTCATCTTACCGTCGAAATAGTCGAACATTTCGCGGTATCCTACCGTGTTCAGCGAGTTGAGGTGCCGGAAAGGGAATAAACTTCTGGCCTCTTTTTCAAGACCTTCTTTGAACATCTGATCTACCCGCTGATTGATCCGATGATACAGAACTTCGCGGTCGCGATTGATTCCCAGCTTTATAATATTAAAGTCACGTTTTTTACTGATGTTGGTTCTGAACGAGGAGTAGGGGCTGCCGGTCATCAGGCAGATTTCCAGTGCATGAAGAATTCTCTTTGGATTCCGGAGATCAACCTCACTGTAATAGACCGGATCGTGATAACGAAGTTCGTTGCGTAAACTTTCTATTCCTTCCGATTCCATACGGGCCATCAGCGATTTGCGTAGTTCTTCATCTACCTCCGGAAGATCATCTATCCCTTTGCAAAGTGCATCAATGTACATCATCGAACCTCCCGTCATTAACACCACATCTTTCTTCTGAAACAAGACCTCCAGCTTTTCCAGTACCTCAATCTCAAATTTACTGGCGTTGTAATAATCATGGATGGAGTGAGACCGGATAAAATGGTGGGGGATCGTTTCAAGGGTTTGCTGATCAGGAACCGCTGTTCCGATACTCATCTCCTTGTAAATCTGCCTCGAATCGCAGGAGATGATTTCGGTATTATAATATTTGGCAATATAAATACTTAAGTCTGTTTTGCCTACACCTGTCGGTCCGAGAAGAATTAGAAGAGATTTAGGCATTGTTTACAACTTGTTTTTAATTGGCTGCAAAGTTAACAGGCGACAGGTATAAACAATGCCTGACTTGGAAGGTAATGTTAAAACCATCTTCTTCCGTTCTTCTTCACCCGTATAATCCTTTGCTAATTGCTAAATGACCTCGCCAATTTCGCCATAAATCATATTCAAATCTTCGAGTTCGCCAAAGTCTGTGAAAATATCCTGGAGTTCCGAATCATCATCAATCAACAGGTCATTTTCAAATCGATTTGAAGTGTCCTGCAACGGATCTAAACCTCTTTTGTAGGTTACAATGGGAGCATTTAGTTTCTTTTCCATAACGATTTCATTTAATTCGATATACAATGATTTTTGGTTAATGACATCAAAAACATAGATTAGTTTATCCTCTTTCTCTTTAAGATAGTCTCCAAGCGTCGCATTCTTCATGGTAGGAATTGAATTCTCAATCGAAGAATTGTTATCAAACATTGCAATCTCCATTCCCGGGTCCCACTCTTCATCAGCCAGGATAAATGTAGATAATTCAGATGGATCGAACTTACATTCGTCCTGAATTGCTTCGTGAAGTTCGAAGAAAGTGCTGTTTGCATCTGCATCAATGTGCATTACAAAATTTTCAATCTTATCTGATATGATCTTTAATTTAAATACCATGATTTTTGAATCATCACTGTGGGAAATCCTTCGATAATTGAAGCTAAAGGTATATCCTGACGGTGTTTTTGGATTAAAATTAGTATTAAAAAATGTTAACTTAATGATGTTTGCCTGTAAGTAACTGTATTTTAATTTAATAAAAAATCAATTGTTGGATTCTTTTAGATAAGTGAAAAATAAGCGGTAAAAAAGTATTGGTTTTATTTTAAAATATTGGTTTTTCTCCTGAAAATGGAATTCCTGTGCGGCGATGAATTGTCTGCATTGAAAATTTAAAACTTCGGCATTTGAATATTGCGCTTCCATATTAAGTTGTTTCAAAACTTTACTGTTGCAAATTTACAGAATGAAATAGCATATCTCCAAATTTATGAAAAATGAGATGTTTCGTTCGAATAATATGAAAAAAAGGCCGGATTTTCTTCCGGCCTTTCTGAAATTTAAAATTAGATTTTACTGATTTTCTTTGATGAAATTAAGACAGGAACCAGCTTTAAACCAGTCGATCTGAGCCTCGTTGTAGGTGTGTTTTGCAAAAACATCTTCCGACGAACCATCAGCGTGATTCAGGCGAAGCTGAAGATTTTTGTCAGGAGAAAATGTTTCAAGTCCGAGCACATCGATCGAATCGTCCTCCCGGATTCGGTTGTAATCTTCAGGATTTGCGAAAGTCAGAGCAAGCATCCCCTGTTTTTTAAGATTCGTTTCGTGAATTCTTGCAAAAGATCGGGTCAGAACAACCCTGACGCCCAGATGACGCGGCTCCATTGCCGCATGTTCGCGCGATGAACCTTCTCCGTAGTTTTCGTCACCAACAATTATGGAACCAAGTCCTGCTTTTTTATAGTCCCTTGCTGTTTTGGGAACCGCTTCATATTCTTTGGTTATCTGATTCTTAACAGAGTTGGCTTTCCCGTTGAAGTCGTTTATTGCACCAATTAGAAGGTTATTGGAGATATTATCCAGGTGACCACGGTAAGTGAGCCAAGGACCTGCCATCGAAATATGGTCAGTTGTACATTTGCCACGTGCCTTAATCAACAGTTTCAGGTTGAACAAATCTTTGCCATCCCAGGGAGTAAAAGGCGTCAGTAATTGCAACCTGTCAGATTCCGGATTTACAGTTATTGTGATGCCCTGGTAATCTGTTGAAGGAGGAATCAATCCCTGATCTTCAACCGCGAATCCCAGTTCCGGTAAATCGTTTCCGGTTGGCGGATCGAGTTTTACTTTTTCCCCTTTTTCGTTGGTCAGAAAGTCTGTCATCGGATTGAAATCAAGCGTTCCGGCGATGGCAAAAGCCGTTACTATTTCAGGTGATGCCACAAAACCGTGGGTTTTGGGATTGCCGTCAGTTCGTTTTGCAAAGTTCCGGTTGAAAGAGGTCATGATCGAATT
>JANYLE010000150.1 GCA_025363795.1 Mariniphaga sp.
GACCTATTGAAGGTTCGGATCGTGGCATTATTTTCTACGGCGAAAAAGGGAGCTTGGATACCGGAAACGATAGCTATAAGGTATATGACAATGATGGCAAATTGATTAACGAAGTGAAATCGCTAATCGTGGAAGGCGCTCTTGACGGGCGTAATACTGCCAGCCCTAGTTTAGGAATGGATAGCCTTCATATGGCAGACTTTCTTGATGCGATCAGAAATAATCGCAAACCCAATTGTGATGTTGAAATAGGCTTCAAGAGTATCGTAGGTATGCAGCTAGGGAATATTTCATGGCGCGTAGGACGGGATCTTAAAATTGATCCAAAAAATGGACATATTATCGGCGACGCTGAAGCCCAGAAATTATGGAGCCGGGAATATGAAAAAGGATGGGAACCAAAAGTTTAAGTTTCTAAAATGACTTAATTGCTTTATAAAATATCCAATCTCCCTAAAAGAGAGGTATGCGAAAATCAAATCTTTCATGCCTCTCTTTTCAATTTAAATAACGATTTTTTGACCTTTTCACAAACTGATTAAATCAAAATTCAAAGATGACTAAAATTAGAACTAATTTACTGCTAACCATAGTATTTGTTTGTCTTAGCTTTGTATTCTTCTCAAGCTTTTCCCAAAAACAAAACGCTGCTTCCGGCCCGGCCAACACCTTATCAAATAAAGAAATCAGAGATGGCTGGACACTTCTTTGGGATGGAAAAACTTTTAATGGCTGGAGAGGTATTTACAAGGCCAATTTTCCGGTTCAGGGCTGGATTATTGAAAATGGAGAACTTATTTGCCTAGGTACTGAAATGCCGGACTCCTTAAAAGGAGGTGATATTATAACGGAAAAGATGTATGGAAGTTTTGAACTAAAATGTGAATTCAAAATTAAGGATAAAGGGAATAGCGGAATTAAATATTTTGTCAATGAGTCAGTTAAATCATCTCCGGGTCATGGTCTTGGACTGGAGTTCGCAATTTTAGATAACGCAAATTGGCCTTATGATAAACCTGATTATAACAGAACTTGCGGCTCACTTTATGATTTGGTTCGGACACCTGAAAACGTAAAGGTTCAGCCAACAGGCGAGTGGAATGACGCTTTAATTATTGTTGATGGTAATCATATTGAACACTGGCTCAATGGTAAAAAATCTGTAGAAATTGAAAAAAACAGTGAAAAATATTATCAGCTGTTGGCAAAGAGTAAATATGCAAATATAAAAGGATGGGGGGAATTTAAAGAAGGGCATATCTTATTACAGGATGAAGGGCCGAGGGCTTATTTCCGTAATATAAAAATCAGAGCGATCAAACATTGACCTTATAAGTTCATTACCAAAAATATAAATTAGGCACAGTTCAACAATACAAAAACCAGGATACTAAATATCATAGAAATGAAATATAGAATACAAATATTGATTTTTCTTCTGTTTGGCGCTGGAACGCTTAGCGCCCAGAGCAAGATACTTTTTCCTCAGACACCTGGAATGGTTTCATTCACCTTCCGGAAAAGTTTTCAGATTGATGTGGCATCAACACTCGATACGCTGAAAGCTATGGGTGTCAAAGACATGGAATTTTCGAATCTTTTCGGGAAGAAAGCTTCAGATATTCGAAAGATGATTGATGATCGTGGCATGTTTTGCTCCTCGTTCGGTGTGGGTTATCCAGACCTGACAACCAAAACGCGCGAAGTTGGTGAAAATGCCAGGACGCTTGGTGCAAAATTTGTAAGGGTAGCTTGGGTCCCTCACGATGGGTTATTTACGATTGAGATGGCAAAAAAGACAGTTGAAGAGTTCAACAAAGCCGGAAAGTTTTTGAAAGATGAATTTGGTATCACCTTTTGCTACCATAACCACGGTTATGAGTTTTCGCCTTACGAAAACGGGACTTTGATGGACTACATCATTCAAAACACAAACCCTAAATATGTCAGTTTTGAGATCGATATTCTATGGACTTTCTTTCCGGGAGCCAATCCTGTAGAATTGCTTAATAAATATGGTAACCGTTTTAAGCTATTGCACCTGAAGGATCTTCGAAAAGGAGTTACAGGAAATCTGTCAGGAGGAACTGCCGTTGAAAATGATGTAGCGCTCGGAACCGGTCAGCTTGATATCCCATCCATTTTGAAAGCTGCAAAGAAAGCAGGCATCAAACATTATTACATCGAAGACGAAAGTCCGAGTTATGCCAAACAGGTACCGCAAACAATGTTATATCTGAAAAGTCTGAAATATTAAAATCAAACATTGATATACATGTCATACGCATAAAACCCTTTCGGTGGTTTCGGACCCCGAAAGGGTTTTATGTCTGCTGCCCCATCGCCGATTTCAAACCCCGATGGTGGCTATAAATAAAACCTATTTACCCCACCGCCCCATCCACCAGCGCATCGGCCAGATTCAGCTGCGTAACCTGTGATTCGCTGATCCGTTCTTTTAATGCATCACAAACCGCAAATAGTTCATCAACTTTGGCGACAATGCGGCGTTGTTCGGCGATTGGTGGAACTGAAACGATCATATTCTTTAAAATTGTGCCATTCACATTTGCTTGCCCACATTGTTGTTTTAAATGCGGATCGATTTGGGTTAATCGAAACAAGGGTGAATTCATCGAGAGATTAAGATACTTCGGATGAACGCAACTTTCGGAACAGCGGATTCTAATTAAATATGATGCAAAGGTGTATTTGTCATCATAACCTTCGAAGATTCCTGTTTTTCCAACCAATTCTGCACTATTTGTTCGATTGTATAATAAATCCCATTTTTTAAGGTATAGTGATGGAATTCCTTCAACATTTTCAGGCACCAATTTCTGACCACCCAAGAGCACTTTTCCACCTTGTATATCACCCATTTTTAAAACCGGAATGCCAGCAATTCCATCAAATGTCATTTCAGACATACCATATTCAGTAAATAAAGAAGCATCTCCAATTTTTGCCCAAATCCAATTATTAGGTAAAGAATATGGTTCTTCATCTTTATCAATTACAGCCAGAGGAGTTTGTTTTTTAATTTTCCCTTCCTTTACCAACCTCGCCTTTTCTTTCGCAATTTTCTTTAGCAGCACATAGGCAGGTTCATCATGCGGATTTTGTGGTACGAGTTTGCCCATTACTGCCAGTTGCAGAATGGTTTGCTTCAGCCGGTCGATACTGTATTCTGTGGTGAAAAGTACATCGAAATGATTGGAAATGCGCTGCCATGCAGATTCTAAATCAGCCTGATCGGGTGCATTCGTTAATGTATCGAGCAGCGTTTCTACAAGTATTTCGTGCGCGGAATTGCTGTCGGTTTGTTGCTGTTCCAACTGGTCGCAAAGCGCCATCAATTCATCGACTTTGGAAACGATGCGGTGTTGCTCGGCAAGAGGGGGAAGGGCAAAAACTATATTTTTGATTTGAACTGTACTTAGATTTGGTATTGCACTTCCCATCGATTTAGCTAAGTTCTCAGCTATTTGTGTTGTAAGTGGATAAATTAGATAGTCAATTAGCATCGAATATGGCAATATCTTTCCAACCCTTTGATTGATATAGAAAATCTCATCGGTTTTATTAAAACCCAGCTTGCCAGTTGTTGCCCCAGACATTGCAATCAACAAATCACCTTTGTTAATTTTGAGAGAGTCATCAATTCCAGCAACAATATTCTCATTTACTCTTGACATTGAAAGAGTTGTAATCTCTCCATTTTGAATATCTCCTATTTTCACTATACCAATTCCAGTATCTTTAAAGTCAGCGCTTTTAAAGGCAAAGCCATTTATAAATTCAGAAATATCGCCAAGTTTAACCCATGCCCATCCAGTTGGCAAAAAAAAGGGTTTTTCATCCTCTGAAATTTCCGGCAATGACTCTTGTTTTTTAATTTTTCCCGCCTTGATTAATCGATTCTTGTCTTTTTTGATTTTTTCTAAAAGTACACTAGCCGGTTCATCACTTGAATCTTGCGGTACAAGTTTACCCCTTACAGCCAACTCCAAAATCAGTTCCCGCAGTTTATTAATTCCATGCAGACTTTGGTTGGAGGCGCTTCTTCCGCGCCCGCTGGTTTTTAGCTTTTGGGCGGTGGTCCAGATGGAGATGGCATCTATAATTGTGTTCATGTTTTCCTTTTTTACCACAGATTGCACAGATTTTCACAGATTAAAAAAATACATTTCTGTGTAAATCTGTGTAATCTGTGATCTATTTTTTCCCGGTTAATGCTTCTGTTAAAATAACCTTTAACTGGTCGCGTAGGCTTGAAATACCTTCCAGCTGAAGCGCATATTTCATTAAAAGCTGATCCGGATCATGGATCACCTGGTCATCCTTATGCGGATTCTTAATATCGAGATTGTAATTCCGCGCTTTGAGGTCGTCAATCGAAACGCTCCATGCCTGATCTGTTTCTACACGTGCCTTAAAACCATCGCTCTCTTTTCCCCACCAGTCGATTTCGGGCTGAAACTCTTCGAAACGCATCGGTTTGGTCTTGTTATAACTCTTGATCCCATCGGGGTAAGGGTGTTCGTAATACCAAACTTGCTCCGTCGGTTTCCCTTTCGTAAAGAACAGCAGGTTGGTTTTAATCCCCGTGTACGGACTAAACACCCCGTTGGGCAACCGCACAATCGTATGCAGGTTGCACTCCGTCAATAGTTTCTCCTTGATACGTGTCTTGATCCCTTCGCCGAATAAAAATCCGTCGGGTAATACAAGCGCCGCACGGCCATCCTGCTTCAACAGGTGAACAATCAGCGTAAGGAACAAATCGGCTGTTTCGCGCGTTCGGAACGAGGCCGGAAAATTGTTTTCAATCCCATCTTCCTCCATTCCTCCAAACGGCGGATTCGTCACTATTACATGCACACGATCTTTGTTTGTATAGTCACGCAACGGGCGGCTTAACGTGTTATCGTGCCTTATATTAATAGGCGTGTCGATGCCATGCAGGATCATATTGGTCGTGCAAAGCATATGGGGCATCGTCTTTTTCTCGACACCATTGATTGTGCTCTGCAGAATTTCCTCATCGGCTGCCGACTTCACAAAGTGCTCGCGCTTATACTCGATCACATTCGTTAGAAATCCGCCCGTACCGCACGCAGGATCGTGTACACTCTCTTCAAGTTGTGGTTTTACGCGGTCGACAATAAAGGTCGTCACGGCTCGAGGGGTATAAAACTCACCTGCATTACCGGCGCTTTGCAGGTCCTTCAGTATTTGCTCGTATATATTGCCGAACGTGTGGCGGTCGTTTTTGGTATTGAAGTCAATCTCGCTGATTTTGTTGATCACCTGTCGCATCAGCGTACCCGATTTCATATAGTTGTAGGCATCCTCAAAAACATTGTGCACCACCTGTGCGCGAATTCCTTGCGGCCCTTTCAGGTTCAGTTTGTCTTTCAACGTCGGGAAAAGCTGGAGGTTCACAAAATCGGCCAGTTCATCACCCGTCATCCCTTCGGCATCCTGCGCCCAATGGCGCCAGCGGACATGTTCGGGTAACGGCGATTGGTAATTGTCTTCGACCAATTCGAGTTCCGTTTCGCGGTCATCAAAAATCTTTAAGAAAAACATCCATACCAACTGACTGATCCGCTGCGCGTCGCCATCGACACCCACATCTTTGCGCATAATATCCTGGATGGATTTTATCACGCCTGAAACATTACTCATGCTAATTTCTCCTGGTTAAATAATTGATGTTCCAATTCCTGAACGGCCTTTTCGTACCGGTCCTTTCCCCCAAAGACCTCTTTGATGATTTCCGTGGGTGTTCCAATCTGATTAAACGGAGGCAAATTTAGCACTTTTGGATTCTCAATGGAAGTAATTCCTTTATCAGCGTATTTGTCGAGCAGCGCATTTAAAACCGCCCTGGCCTGTTCGCCGTATTTGGTAAAATAGTTTCGTTTCTTCACGTTATTGGCCCTTTCCTGCCGCGTCAGGAGTGGCTGATCGTATGCAATGTGACAGATCAGGTCGAAGTCGCCGTAATCGCTGCCGATTTCCTGCGCGAGATTTTCGAGGAAGATGCCGTGTTCTTCGAGCAATGCAATAATGGTCTGCTTCCTGGCGGTCGTGTTCCATTTTTTCAGGAAATCATCGAGCGATTTGAATTCTTCATGAATCTGGTCGCGCGAAAATTCGCGGTACGACTCCGTGACCAGCTTCCCATCGGGTCCGTAATACTCGATGCGTTCGGCCACAATCCTTACAGGTACTCCGTTTAAATAAACCTTTCGTGAACCTGTGACTTCTTCATCATCTTCATTTTCTCCATCACCGGGATCTTCGGGATCGGGTGGAACCGGATCGTCGTCCTCTTCGGGTTCGTAGATCACAACAGGGTCACCATCAAATTCCTTGTCCTGGAACAGGATGGTCGCCCTTTTAAAATCCATGATCGTGAAGTAGAATTTATTAAACTCCTCGTCGATGCGTGTTCCGCGTCCGATGATCTGTTTAAAATTGGTCATCGACTTGATGGTCTTGTCGAGCACAATCAGTTTACAGGTCTTGGCATCCACACCCGTTGTCATGAGTTCCGAGGTAGTTGCGATAACGGGGAATTTACTTTCGGGGGTAACAAAGTTTTCGAGTTCGGCTTTTCCCTCAACGCTGTCGCCCGTAATGCGCATCACATATTTGGGATTGTCAGTAGCGATTCTTCCTGCTGCATTCACAATCGCGACACGCATCCGTTCGGCATGGTCGACATCGTCGCAGAAAATAATTGTCTTGGCAAAAGGGTCCATCGCGTTCAGCAATTTCATCACGCGGTTTGCCACGAGTTTTGTGCGCTGGTTCAGTACAAGAATGCGGTCCATATCCGCCTGGTTATAGGTGCGTTCTTCGATTTCGTGACCCAGGTCATCCACCATCCCTGCAGGTGGCGTCCAACCATATAGGTCTTTGTCGATATCGATACGAACCACTTTGTAAGGGGCCAGAAATCCGTCTGCAATCCCCTGTTTCAGCGTGTAAGTATAAACGGGTTCACCAAAATAGGTGATGTTAGAAACGTATTTGGTCTCCTTTGGCGTAGCTGTCATTCCAATCTGAATCGCATTCGAGAAATAGAGGAGTATCTCTTTCCACGAAGCATCGTCAGCCGCACTTCCGCGGTGACACTCGTCGATGATGATCAGATCGAAAAAATCGGGCGATACGTTTTTGAATATTTTATCTTCTTCTTCAGGTCCTGTGATTGCCTGGTAAAGACCGACCTGAATTTCATAAGACGGATCTATTTTTCGGTTTTTTATTTTTGTCCTCACCGAACCAAACGGCTTAAAATCGTTATTAAGTGTTTGATCTGCAAGTATATTCCGGTCGACAAGGAACAATACCCTTTTAACGAGCCTTGCCTTCCATAGCCGCCAGATAATCTGAAATGTGGTGTAGGTCTTTCCGGTACCCGTCGCCATCACGAGCAAAATACGTTTCTGCCCTCTCGCTACCGCTTCGACCGAACGGTTAATTGCATCGACCTGGTAATATCGCGGCTCCTTGGTAGAGCTATCTTCATAGTAAGGCTGCAGAACAAGCTTTTCATCCTCGTCTTCGATGCTGTGATATTTTTTGTACCGTTCCCACAGTTCATCCGGCGACGGAAAATCTTCGAGTGAAATTTGTGTTTCGATATCCTCACCGTCGGCCGGCACTTTATTATGCGAGGCAAACGCGTCGCCGTTCGAGCTGAAGGCACTCGGCACCTGCATGATATCGGCATAACCAAGCGCCTGCTGCATACCTGAACTTACGGTATGCTTGTTGTCTTTCGCTTCTATAACGGAGACCGGAACACCGGGTTCGTAGGAGAGCACATAGTCGGCAAACTTCTTCTTTTTCTTGTTCCGGAACGATAGTTCGCCCCGCACGATAACGGGTCCGGGTGTTAAAGTAACCTCCCGTCTGATCTGTCGCAGTTGATCCCACCCCGCATTTTTGATGGCAGGCGTGATAAAAAGATCGCAGATATCAATTTCGCTTAACTCTTTTTTATTGATTTCGCTCAAAACTGGTTGCTATAAATGTAACAGATGAGAATATTATCAAAACAAAGATCACCAAAATTAATAATATTTAAGATAGTAAATAAATTAAAAATTCATGCTGAATAATATTTTTGATACTTTTTTCTAATATTCAATTCTACTTAACAAATATTGTATATATTAAAGTAGATTTATCACTCATGAATGCTTAATAATTAGGAATTTGTTGAAAAATAATTATTGAAAACTATTGTTTTGAATTTTATTTTGTTTAAATTTAAAGCGTGAAATAGCCTAAACTAAAAAATCACAAACAGAGATGAATATCTTCATGGCTATTCCATCTGAACTTTAAAAAAACAATTATTTACAGATAAATGTATTGTAAAGTAATTCAATTTCCAAATCCTATTATTTATTCAAAAAAAACCTACTTATGGCAAACAAAAATGAAACCGGCCATCCAATAAATGTGGCCAACTTTGATGAATTATTAGCATTCGTATTGGGTTATGGAACTGATTTCAGACCTACGAAGAAAACAATCCAAACCGATGCTTTGCAATTAGTCTCTAACAATGCTAATAATGCAATCGCTGCAGTAAATTTAGCGCTTCCGCCCTACACAAATGCAGTTGCCGCGCGTGAAGCTGTATTTGAACCATTGAGTAAACTGGTGACACGACTGATGAACGCACTAATTGCAACTGATGCTACCAAACAGGTTGTTGACAGTGCAAAATCATTGGGTCGTAAATTACAAGGTGTAAGGGCCAATCCGAAAAAAACCGAAGCACAAAAGAAGGCACTGTTAGATAAAGGTGTGGAAGTTGTTGAAATATCATCCTCGCAAGTTGGGTATAACAACCTGGTGTCGAATTTTGATCAGCTAATCAATTTGTTGGCCAGTATCTCTGTATTCGAACCAAATGAAGAGGATTTAAAGATTTCCTCCCTTACCGTTTTGTATAATGATTTAAAAGATAAAAATGCAGCAGTAATTGCCGCGAAGGCCCCATTAAGCAATGCCCGTTTGGTAAGGAATAGGATTCTGTATAAAGAAAAAACAGGTCTGTATGATGTAGCAGCTGACGTAAAGGCCTATGTGAAATCATTGTATGGCGCAACAAGTCCCCAATACAAACAAATATCACAACTGAAATTCACAAAAATAAAACCGTAATTATAAACAGGTTAGGATTAGGCCGATTTTTCCATTTTTTTAAAACTGCGGTTGTTATCAAAGACAGCTGCAGTTTTTTTATGCAAACTTCATTTATTGATATAATAACCTGATGTCTTAAGATGCTCACTTCATTTATTGATAGGTCAGCCTGATGTTTTGAGATGCTCTCCTCATTTATTGATAGGACAACTTGATATCTTGAGATGCTCCCCTCATTTATTGATAGGTCAACTTGATATCTTGATATGCTCACTTCATTTATTGATAGGTCAACTTTGGAAAGTACCTGCATCGGTTATTTTCTAAATTAGCGTTTCCGGGCAACCAAATCAGGCCATCTGTTGTTATAAAACCAAAAACTAAGAAACATGGACGGTTACGAAGATAACAGAAGGTGGTTTTTGCGACGATTGGGTTTCACCCTTGGCGGAACGCTGACAGCGTCATCATTGATCTCCGCAAAAATCCTTACGACAGACAAGGAGATGAATATCAGTCCTGAGCAACAGGCCTTTATGGACAACTACGAGAAATGGATGGACGAATTTATTGAAGTCATCCGAATTCAAAAGGTTGATCCGGAAAATTATGAGAATAACAAGAACATCGTATTACTCTCTGAACGGACCAAAAAATGGCAGTTCAAATTGCATGAGTACATGACCGATGACAATTTTGCAAGGTATTATATGAAGGCTACAGAACGTATGACCTTAGAAATTTAATTTAGAGAATGGATTTTTCAATCAGCCAGTTTGAATACAGACAAAGGCCACCGGTTACCATACCTTCACCCGAATTTCTGAAAGTGCTTTCAGAAGAGGGGATTCGTAAAATGGTAAGCGATCATTACGACTTATTAACCAAAAGCACAATCAGTTATCTCTTCCCGCGTAATGAAGAGGCGCTGAACAAAGCGAAACAAAATTCTGCCGATTTTTTTATTCAGATTTGCGGCGGCCCCACCTATTACCTCGAGAACCGGGGAAAACCCATGTTGGCTAAAAGACATGCAGTTGGTTCAATAACTCCCGAAGCCCGCGTTGTGTGGCTGCAATGCTACATTCAGGTGCTTTCAAAACTCGGTCTTCCGGAAGAAGTCCTTCAGTCATTCTGGAATTATCTGAATGTCTTCTCCTTCTGGATGGTAAATTCAAAAGAGAATTTTGACATGCGTTTTGTGAAAGAATAGATGGTGAATGTTTGCTTTTAAGTCCCGCGCGAAACATCTAATTGGAATCCAATGAATGAACATGGATAATATTTTGTGATTATACCTTGATTGCAGGTGTTCAATAAAAATCAGATTGCTCTATTTTACTCCCAAACAAAATAACTAGTATTACGAAAAGTAGACTGGTGTCTCAATTATTGCGCCAAAGGATGAGCGAACGAACAGCGAACGAACAGCGAACGATGAGCGAACCTGTTTTAAGGTCAAAATGCGATGGAAATAAAATTAACCCAGGACGAATCCAAACATAAAATAAGAACTGCAATAGCATTTCGCATTTCCAAGGCAAATAAAATTGAGCGTTCTAAAACCAAGGTTAATCCAGGTAGTTAGGGGATATCACGAAGCCATTTCTGGTGTAATTAAATGAATAATCTTTTTCCACGCTCTTTCTTATAACTGAATTCCTGCTTATATTTGTTTTGAGAATCCTTTCAGAAGTCAATTAAAATCACAATGATAAAATATTGAGCCATGATTAACTTCGACGATTTTATCTACAACAAAACGCAGGTTCCGCAAAATGCGAACGAAAAAAGTGAATTCTTTAAAAATCTTGAACAACAATTTCAGGACGAAGTGGCAAACTCAGAAGTGGCAAAAGAATACTTCAAACAATTTAATGAAAGTTCCATAAGCGGATTTATAAAATCATTTGCACATCAAAAAGCTTCCCTTGCCCAATCGTATGAATACTACGAGCGGTTGTACAATGAAACTGAAACACGGGAACTCGGTTTTCAGAATAAAGCCGAAGAGATGCTGGAAGCCATCCTGCAGAAAAAACTCTTTAATATGCAACTGTTGTGGAGAGCCGGAAAACTGAAAATAGAGGGTGTCGATATTGGATATGACTTCCAGTTTTGGGAATCTCACATCACTTCTTGTCCTTTTGTTGCCCCCATTGAGGAGCATGAAGTGGAAATATTGAGGGATTTTTTGTTGCATTCAAACGATTGCGATGAGATGGTTCAGCATTCATATATTTCATGGCAGGATTACGATTCCATTATGGAAAAAGACGAAAATGGACTGCCTGAAAATATGCCTGCCTGGTATGACTTTTACGATATGAGAATGGGAACCGGAGCTCTATTAATATTACCTGACCACAAAGGAGCCAAAGAAGAATTCTATCTGGAACTTAACCGGGAAGCGATGCGAAAAGAGAACCCTGAGAAACCCAACCCAACTCCTGTTGATTCCCGACCGACCCTCTTCGGATTCGAGGAAGAGTTTACCAAATTTGCCAATTCCTGCGAAACAGATGACCATTTCGTTGAGCTCTTTAAATATTTCGATTACGCAATTAAAAAGAGGAATAGCCGTTTCGATGAGGACGTTGAATATGCCATCGAAACTTTATCAAACGCAGACAGGCCCGTTTACATGTCAGCCCATCTTAAGTGGGACGAGGCAATTATTGAAGCGGCCAACAAATATAGGGCAACCAAAATAGCCGAAGCGTTGGATCCTGCCTATGAAGAGTACCTTTTAAGAAGGAGTTTGGGCATCTCCGGGAATCAAACAACTGAAGAGCTCAGGGGTATAAATAGCAGGGATAGCATCTGTAAGATGTATCGTACTGCCATTCTAAATGGTCGAAAATTTGGCGGCGAGCCTGCAGACTTTAATTATTGACGAACACAAAATCAACTATCCAATCCCTTTTCCGTGAAATTTCCAAACAAAGGGAAATTAAACCAACTGCTTTCCTGATAGACCAATAATCAGTATGTATTTTTCATCGGGGATATAACAGCAAAGATGCATTGATCATTTTACGGGGGAAAAGATAAACTTTGCAGCATGCTTCTTGTTCTGTAGAAATGAACAGCAAGCAATTTATGGTTGCAATTCCGCAAAATATAGTAATTTAGTTGCTTTATCAAAATTTAAGAAATGTCAGTTCGCCTCTTTATTCTCTTTTCGTTATTACTAAAAGTTTCGAATGTCGGTGCGCAGGAGATATTTACCCCGCCCGTAAAACCCAATACTGCTTTTAAAGCCGGTGAGGTTCTGACTTATCAAATCAGGTATGGTTTTATTGTAGGAGGTACAACTACGTTATCACTCAGTGACGATGTTTACCATAACAAACATGTTTTTCATGCCTATGCCATCGGTCAAACTACGGGAATGGCTGAGAAGATTTACGGGGTAAAAGATATTTACGAAAGCTGGTTCGACAAAGAAACCAATCTTCCCTATAAACAGATCCGCAATATCAAGGAAGGGCGCTACACCAAATATAACGAGGTTACCTACAACCGGGAAAACAACACCGTTCATTCCAAACTGTCAGGCATCCATAGCGTTCCCGAGAAGATACTTGACCTGGCATCGACCTTTTATTATTTACGGCGAATCGATTATTCGAAACTAAAGCAAGGCGATGTGATTTTTGTGAACATGTATTTTGCCGACGAGATATTCCCTTTTCACCTGAGGTATGCGGGAAAAGATGTCATCAGAACAAAACTAGGAAAAATTAATTGTCTTAAAATTAGTCCGGTAGTGGAGCCAGGTCGTATGTTTAAAACACGTGATGATTTAACGATTTGGTTTTCAGATGATGGTAATTACCTCCCTGTTTTAGTCCGGATGGATATCCGCATCGTTGGCGCGGTTGTTTTGAAACTGGTTAAATATGAGAATACCTTAAATTCCATGAGCCTCCCTGATTAAAGTCATTCTGCACTTTTATCCTCATTTATAATAATCATACTTGCGTTCGATGATCATATTTACCGCTCCATCGTTCTTTACGATCGATCGTACCCAATTGCCATGTTGGTCGTAGGTGTAGGCTGTGGTCTGCTTTTTTTGAACCTGTTTATCATCCACAATAAGGGTCTCGGTAATGTTTCCGGAAGCATCATACTTGTAGTCCCTCCTTTCAAGTATTTTATCGTCCTCCCCGTAAGTGGTTATGGAGGTTGGCTTATTTAGTTCTCCATATTGGTAAGCGATTCGCTGCACTCTTTTTTTATCGTCGGTTTTGTAAAACGATTCCTCTGTTTTAAGCCCCTTTGCATTGTATTGAAAAGACTGGATAATGCTGCTCTTCATTACAAAATCATGTTTTTCGGATTCAGTTAGACGGTTATCTCCGTTGTATTTGTTCGAAACGGTCCCTTCAGTGGCACCATCTTTTCCATAGTTGATTTCTTTTACCAGGAGTTTGTTTCCATCGTAAACGGTAACAGTACTAACATGTGATGAACTATCGCAATTCAGTATCCATGTGGAGATGAGGTTTCTGTTACCATCATAGTTGTAAAATAAGGTATACGAAAGACTGTCATTTTTCACATAACAGCGCCGTAGTTTCTTCAATCCCTTCACGTACTCGTACTCCCACCGCCTGATC
>JANYLE010000168.1 GCA_025363795.1 Mariniphaga sp.
GGTAATTTTCTCACAGTATTTACATTTCAGATCGAGTGGTTTTTTTGAAATAACATTGAAATAGGTGGTAATTTCTACGTTATTGGTGACGCACTTTGGATTAAAGCATTTCACAATACCGATCACCTTGTCAGGAACTTCAACAACGCGCTTTTCAACAACTTCGTATTCCCGGATAATGTTTAGCTTAGCATTGCGGGCAATCAAGGAAATCTTGTTGATTTCATCGTCCTCAAAAAACACATCAGATACTTTAATTATGGCTTTGCTTCCCATTTTTTCACTTTCGAAATTGTATCCAAATGTAATTTGAGATTTGACCTTTTCGAGCCCCAAAATGGATATTACTTTGAAAAGGTTTTCGGAAGGAATGTGATCAATAACAGTGCCATCTTTGATTGCACTGACTTTCAGTTTTAATTTCTTTGTTAAATTATCGCTCATGGCTTTTATTATTTTAGGTTGAGGATATGTGCAATAATGGCCTGACGTGTATAAACTCCGTTTCGGGCCTGGGTAAAATAATATGCTTTTTCATTATTATCGACATCGGGATGAATTTCGTTGATCCTCGGAAGTGGATGAAGGATACGCATGTTGGGCTTGGTATTATTCAGCATACTGTTTTCCAAAATGTATACATTTTTTACTTTTTCATACTCGATAGGATCCATAAATCGTTCTTTCTGAACCCGGGTCATATATATGATGTCAGCATGATTGATATTGTCGTTAATTTCGGTGTGTTCAAAATAACGAATTCCCTTTTCGTTCAGGAACAATTTATATTCTTCTGGCATCGACAGTTCTTCAGGTGCAATAAAGTTGAAAACTGGATTTTCGAATTCTGTCATAGCCATTAGCAGCGAATGCACGGTGCGTCCGTATTTCAGGTCACCGATCATGAAAATATTTATATTGTCGAGCGTTCCCTGTGTTTTCAAGATTGAGTACATGTCAAGTAATGTCTGGGTAGGGTGCTGGTTGGCGCCGTCGCCTGCATTGATAACGGGAACATCGGCTACTTCGGCAGCGTACCTTGAACTTCCTTCCAAAGGATGACGCATCACTATCAAATCGACGTAATTGCTCACCATTTTGATTGTATCATGCAGGGACTCACCTTTTGAAACACTAGATGAACCGGCATCCGAAAAACCAATGATACGGCCTCCAAGACGATTGATGGCTGTTTCAAAGCTTAACCGGGTTCGGGTTGAGGGTTCAAAAAACAAAGAAGCAACTACTTTGCCTTCGAGAAGTCTCTGGTTTGGATTTTCCTCAAAATCGGCTGCGAGTTCCAAAATACGCAGATAATCTTCTTTTGAATAATCGGTGATAGAAATTAAGTCTTTCTTCTTCATTTTATATTTTGATTTTTAATTTTTTAAAGCTAAAAAAAAGCCAACAGGAATAACGTTTCTGTTGGCTTTTGCTTATGAGGGGGAAATTTTGTAAATAATATGAAATGCATCAAATCATTTGAATGATAAAGACAATTTAGGGAATTAAGGAATACTTTCGCAGGGCGAATAATTTCACCCAAAAAGTAAGAACATTGTATTATCAAGTGTTTCATCAAAAGCCTAAAATTAGTTGGTTTTTTTGAACCTTTCGCTTTTAGTGCTGAATATTTATTAAAAGGTTATTAACATTTAGTATTGCCCTAAATGGGAATAACACTTACGCTATCAATTTTTAAAAGTCCTTGTACAATCCTGTCACATTCACTGAGCCGGATATGTGTTTTGACTTTACAACTCAGATCGAATTGCGGGTCAATTTGAGGCAGTTTTTCATCCTTGAAAACTTTCATAACTTCGTTCATTACATGGTAATCAAATTTAACTGACAGCCATTTCTCCACTAACTTTTCCATTATTTCAGCCTGATTAATGGCATCTAAAGCTGCATTGCGATAGGCATTTATCAATCCGCTAACACCTAATAAAGTTCCACCGAAATACCGTACAACCACAATCAGTATGTTGGTTAGGTCAAAACTCTGGATTTGTCCTAAAATAGGTTTTCCCGCAGTGGAGGAGGGTTCGCCGTCGTCGTTTACCCTGAAAAGTAGTTTTTCGGCACCCATTCGCCATGCATAACAATGATGGCGAGCCGAATGGTGTTCTTTTTTTAACAATTGTACAATTTCCCTGATTTCTTCTTCAGAATTCACTGGAAAGGCATACGAAATGAATCGGCTCCCTTTGTCTTTAAACAATCCTTCCGAAGGTTTTTCTATTGTCTTAAAGGTATCTTGCATCAATAATTGTATGAACCCATTTGACTGATAATAAAAAAGCAGATCAAACTGATCTGCTTTTTTTATATTACAATTTCAGTTTTCTGTCAATCTCCTCTACACAGAGCTTGAAATTCTTGTCAGTTTCCTTCAGGTTGTTCACTGTTTTGCATGCATGAAGTACGGTCGCGTGATCTTTATTCCCTATTTGAGACCCGATGGAAGCCAAAGATGATTTGGTCATGGTTTTCGAGAAGTACATGGCGAGTTGTCTTGCCTGCACCACTTCGCGCTTGCGGGTTTTTGCCTGTAGAGAATCAACCGGCATTTTGAAATAATCGCAAACAACTTTTGTGATGTAGTCGATTGATAATTCTCTCTTCGAATTTTTCACCAGCTTATTGATCATTTCGCTGGCCAACTCAATGGTAATTTCTTTTTTGTTGAGTGTCGATTGGGCCAGCAAGGATACCAAAGCTCCTTCCAATTCCCTGACATTATTGGTAATGTGTGAAGCAATGTATTCAAGGACATCGTTGGCGATTTCGATTCCGTCTTTATATATTTTTCGCTTCAGGATGTCAATCCGTGTTTCGAAACTAGGTTGTTGCAAATCAGCAGTCAAGCCCCATTTAAATCTGGACAAAAGACGTTGTTCAAGTCCTTTGAGTTCAATGGGCGGTTTATCTGATGTAAGGATGAGCTGTTTGCCGCTTTGATGTAAATGGTTGAAAATATGAAAGAATGTTTCCTGTGTTTTTTCCTTGCCGGCAAACTCATGAACATCATCGAGAATCAAAACATCGATCATTTGATAAAAATTCAAAAAATCATTCCGGTTATTGTTACGGGTTGCTTCAGTAAATTGTGTCTGGAATTTATTGGCATTCACATATAGTACAACTTTGTCAGGATGGCTTTCTTTTACTTCAATCCCGATTGCATGTGCCAGATGGGTTTTTCCAAGACCTGAATTCCCATATATCATCAGTGGGTTAAATGCTGTTCCTCCAGGATTTTGCGAAACTGCATATCCTGCGCTACGTGCCAACCTATTACATTCACCTTCAACAAAATTGTCAAAAGTATTATCAAGCCTTAATTGTGGATCAATCTGTATTTTTTGAATTCCGGGAATAATAAAAGGATTTCTAATCGATGATTTTCCTTCATTTTTGAGCGGAATGCTCATTGGTTTATTTTGAATTTTGCTATTATTGTTCGTTGGATACTTAACTGTATATGGTTGTGAGTTGCCTGGATTGTTCCCCATAACAACTACATATTCCAATTTCGCACCCTGCCCCAGCTCCTTTCTCAAAGTTTTCCTAAGCAAATCAATGTATTGTTCTTCCAGATATTCATAGAAAAACGGACTCGGTACCTGGATAGTGAGAACCTCTTCGTTGAGGTTCACAGGAACGATTGGCTCAAACCAAGTTTTAAAGCTAATGCTTGGAACGTTATCCCTAATTATTGAAAGACAACGATCCCAAACTAAAAGATGATCA
>JANYLE010000180.1 GCA_025363795.1 Mariniphaga sp.
AGGAAAGGCAGAATTAATGAACAGAAGCGAATCATTAATGAACGTTTTTAATTTCAAAAGATACCAAAAGGAAAGGGTCTCCAATTTAAGTGGTGGAACGCAGCAAAAACTTAATCTTGCGATTGCGCTCCTGCATCAACCCAAATTGTTGATTCTCGATGAGCCTTACAATGGATTTGACTGGGATACTTACCTGAAGTTCTGGGATTACACGAATCAGCTTCTGAAAGAGGGGTGCGCCATTCTGGTTGTCACGCATTTTCTTACTGAAAAAGAACGATTTGACAGAATTTATAACCTCGTAGAAGGCATACTAACATGAACGCAATGAGAATAACAACCGCGTTAACTATGGTTTTGAGAATGTTGCTCCGGCGAAGAATCATTCTCATCGCACTGTTGGTTATACCCGTTGTCTTTCTTACTGTAGTTGAATTAACTGCTCCTACAAGGGTTATCCCCTTCCGGCTGGCTTCACTCGATATAAGGGTGTTCATAAGGGAAAGTCTGAAGGAGATTGCCTTGGTGTTTTTTGCTGTTACATCTACCGGATTCCTCGTATCCTTACTTGCACTCAATCTTGTTCAGATAGAAAACGATGTAAACCGCCGACTTATCATCTGTGGATATCATCCTTTTGAATTACTGATTTCCAACCTACTTGCCCTTCTCCTGATGATTCTGACGATAGGTGTTTATATCGGCTTACTCATCAGCGCATTCGTTTCTGTGAGGCACCTTCCGATGTTTATTTTCGGACTGATGTTAATTGGATTCGTTTACGGCTGTTATGGACTTGCGATCGGCAGCCTGATAAAAGGTAAGCTGGAAGGTGTCTTTTTCATCGTTATGCTGGCCAATATTGATTCGGGCTGGCTCCAAAATCCAATGTATTATGCTGAAGCACATAATAATGTAATCATTCGCTACCTTCCCGCCTACTTCCCGTCCCAGTCAGCAATCATTGCAGCTTTTTCGGATTATTCCGGCGCCAATGCGAGATTCTGCAGTATTTTATATGGAACCGGCTTTTTGATTCTGGCGTTGCTTATTTTTTATAACAAAATGCGAATTAAAAAATGAAATCCTGTACGTGCAGGATTCCATCTGACCATTTAAAAACTAAAATTAACAGATGAAATGAGCATGATTCGACAATCACAATTCGAAATGATAATAAACTTCATGCGAATTCCATGTGACCTTTAAAAAACAAATTATTAACACATGAAAAACATCAATCATGTCTTCGGCAAATTCCTTTATGGAATTACCTTTCTTATTCTTATACCAGCCGGTATGTGGTTTTGGGCAAAGTATACTGAGCCGATTGTTCTATTACCCATAATCGAGTCAAAGATTGCGGGAGGGATATTGATGATGGTCGGAGGTTGGCTGATGGTTTGGGCAATGGTGGCATTAATGCGCTATGGCAAAGGATTGCCAATGAATGCTTTTCCTCCGCCTGTGCTTGTCACAAAAGGACCTTACCGTTTGTTCCGTCACCCCATTTACTGGGGTTTTGGATTGCTGATGATTGGCTATTTTGTTTACACAGGTTCGCCAAGCGGAATTTGGCTGGTATCTCCGTTGACAATACTCGGCATGATTGCGCTGGTTTTGGGTTATGAGGAGATTGATTTGAAACGGCGGTTTCCGAATCTGAAAATAGTAACTGCATTGGACCTTCCGGAAGATAGTGCAATGTCGCCAGGTATAAGAGATCGTCTTGCCTCGTTGTTTTGGATCATCTCTTTTTTGATTCTAAGCAATTTTCTAATCGTAAAATTCTCTGGTACTACGCCGCCATTGTTCGGAAAGCCTTTCAGAATGTATACCGGTTTTACAAATCCCTTTCTCCCTTTTTTGAATATTATTTTTATAATCGCAATCCCTTTTTTCCTTAAAAGAAAAGACCTCCTGAGAGAATGGGAAATCTCAGGAATGTTATCCATATCGTATGCCCTATTTATTGGGCTCCTGTATCCGGGATTCGGGGCACAATATCTTCCCGCTTTCGATTCAGCCCTTTTGACGGCTCCTGCTTTTCTGTTATTTATTTCCCTGAAGGCGATGTATCGTCAATCATGGCAACCTGCTGTTATCTTCACAATTTTAGCAACAATACTTATTATCTTTCAGCTGATTAATAGCTATTCGACTATACTTTATATTATCGATTTTATCCTAATATTTCTTCTTGCGGCATATTATCTAAAAATTTGGATTTTCCTGAAAAACACTTCAGAGAAAATTGCCAATTCGTGGAAAGAGTGGGTGTTCGGAAAAGTCAGGGTGATCAATCATGGCTTCTACGTTGGATTCGGCGCTTTCTTCGGCAACCTGCTTGCCGGTATCTTAGCAGGCAAAGATTATGCATTAGCGCTTTTAGTCTTTGCCATTATTGTGACCGTATTTGCGGCACTCTGGGCTCAAATCATCGAAGGTTCTGCAAAGTTGAAAAGACCTTTTGGATATTATGGCGGTGTGGTTGGAATTTTATTTGGAAGTTTAGCTGTCTGGGCAATGGGGCTTAATGGTTGGGTTATTATTGGTGTTGGATCGGTTGTAATGCCTTGGGTGCAAGCGATAGGGCGTTTGCGTTGCCTTGTAAATGGTTGTTGTCACGGACGAAGAAGCAATAATCCATTCATCGGAATCAGGTATTTCCACCCGCGTTCACGGGTGTGCAATATTTCCGGATTAAAGGGAGAACTGATACATCCCACCCAGCTTTATTCCATTTTATGGCTTTTTTTCGTTGGATTAATCTTGCTAACCCTTTGGCATAATGCTCTTTCTTCCCAATTTATATTTGGCCTGTACCTGATACTTACAAGCCTTGGCCGCTTTGTGGAAGAAGCCTATAGAGGCGAGATACAAACTCCGGTTATAAAAGGTCTTCACCTCTATCAATGGACAGCTATTTTTTCTGCGATCATCGGCATCATCATGACTGTTATTCATATAGAACCTGCAATTATAAATCCAGGTTTTAATTGGGAATCCGTTTTAGTAGCGACAATTAGTGGCCTCTTTGTTTTTTTCGCAATGGGGGTGGATTTCCCTTATTCCAATGTCCGGTTTTCAAGGTTGGTTTGATCAAATTCAAAACAAATGATAAACATTGCTTTGATTGAATTTACAAGAAGGGTATTTAATGGTGGCAGAATATCACTTAAAGGGGTGCTCATGTTACCTCTCTATTACCTTCAGATCATTTCTGCTCTTCCTTTTGAATTCTTGCAATTTCTGATTTACGCGAAGCGAATAAAAAAGACGATTATTTCTAAAGATCCGGTTTTTATACTTGGTCACTACAGATGCGGCACGACTTATGTGCAAAAATTAATGGCAAGCGACAAGCAGTTTGGTTATCTTACAAACTATGATGCATTGTTTCCAAATTCAAATCTACTTTTTGGAGAAAAGTTGCAACCCATATTTCAACGCCTGATAAATACATTCAAAATCAAAAACCCATTTTTTCAGGACAGCATAGTGTTACTTTCAGATCCGTCTGAAGAAGATGATTATCTGATGAATAAGGCCTCGGTCTACTCGGCTTACTGGGGACTTATTTTTCCTAAACGCTGGCGCGAATGGCTGAATGGTTCGCCCCAATTTTTGAATCAACGGTATTTAAGTGGCTGGAGGAAGGAATACCTGAATACGCTTAAGTATGCCACATTCAAGAACAAAGGGAAGCCGCTTGTTTTGAAAAGTCCGCCAAACACAGAAAGAGTCAAGGTGCTGTTAGAAATGTTTCCTCAGGCCAAATTCATTTATATCCACCGTAATCCATTTCACCTGTATTATTCCACCCGGAACATGTGGAAGAGAGCCATCCTCAACTATTACAGCGTGCAGAAAATTTCGGATGAGCAGCTTGATGAAATTGTATTCGGACACTTTGAATACATAACGGAGCAGTACGAAAAAGACAAAAGATTGATTCCAAAGGGGAACCTGATTGAAATTTCATACGAAGAATTAAAAGCTGATTCATTCAGCGTCATACGAAAGGTCTATTCTACGTTACATCTTCCCAATTTTGAATTAACGGCCAATGATTTACTGTCGCAATTGGAATTAGAAAAAGATTACCAGAATTTTCATTTTCAGTTTAGTGACGCCACCTTCAAAAAGATAGAAGAAAGGTGGGGTAAATATATCCATCAATGGAACTATAAAGCTCCTAATAGAGAAGCGAATGCAAGTCATTAGAGTGAATCGGATAACACATAGACAAACGAATGGAGAAGTTATAGATTCAAACTTCTAAAATCTCATATCAATTTATGACATTCAAAGCGGTGGACTAAAAAGCTCCTATTTAATTATTGCGCATCTACCACTGCGATAGTTGTCATATTAACGATTTCTCGCACAGAACATTCGGTAGGCACAACATGGATCGGTTTTTTCATGCCCATCAGAATTGGACCTACAACTTCAGCACCGCCAATCTCCTGCATCATTTTGTAAGCAATATTGCCCGAAGTAAGGTTCGGAAATATGATTGTATTGACATCCCGATTTTCCAAAAGTGTGAATGGAAATTTCTGACTCCGGAGCTCTTTATTGAGTGCGAAATTCATCTGAATTTCGCCATCTACAATAAGTTCCGGGTGGTTCTCATGCAGAAATGCTGTTGCTTGCCTTACTCTTTCCAGCGTTCTCGTATGTTCCGATAATTTCACTGAACCAAAATTTGAGTAGGAC
Organism: Mariniphaga sp.; assembly: GCA_025363795.1. Lineage (GTDB taxonomy): Bacteria > Bacteroidota > Bacteroidia > Bacteroidales > Prolixibacteraceae > JAAFHB01. The sequence continues at coordinate 4,726 of JANYLE010000180.1, forward strand.
ACCATTGCAATAACTGGTTCAATATTGAATTTTTTGACTTCTTCTGCAGTCAATAAGGTCGTTTCGACCAATGTCTGAACATCCGGGTCAAGGTTAACGGTGGTATCGGCAAAGAAAAGAGGTCCTCTCTTTGTCATAACTACATACATGCTCGAAATATGATGGAGATTTGGCTTCGGTCCGATTAATCTCAGTGCCGGACTCATAACATCGCCGTAATGGCTCGTTACGCCAGATATCATTGCATCTGCCAAACCTGTGTCGACCATCATAATGCCGAAATAATTCCGATTGAATGTCAATTCATTAGCCTCTTCTAGCGTGATACCCTTCCGCTGACGTTTCTTCCATATTAATTCAGCAAAAGACTTCCGTAGTTCATCGCTTGAATTGGAATGCGGATCGATAATCGGAGTATTGTTAAAATTGAAATGATTATCAGTTATGAGCTGTTTGATTTCCTCCACATTTCCCAATAAAATGGGAAGTGCAATACCATCATGCAATACTTCGTTGGCAGCTCTCAGTACCTTTAGATTATTGCCTTCGGCAAATACGACTTTCCTCGGGTTTTGTTTTGCTTTGGTAACAATACCATGAAACAATTGGTTATCCAACCCAAGCCGTTGACTTAGTACTAGTTGATATTGATCCCAGTCATTTATCGGATTTCGGGCCACACCGCTCTCCATTGCTGCTTTCGCAACGGCTGGCGCAACCGTAGTAATAAGCCTTGGATCAAGCGGTTTTGGGATAATATACTCCTTGCCAAAAACTAGGTTCTTTACATTATAGGCCTTACTAACACTTTCCGGAACAGCTTCTTTGGCAAGTCGGGCAAGTGCATAGACGGCTGCCAGTTTCATCTCCTCATTAATACAGGTCGCCCGTACATCGAGTGCACCCCTGAATATATAAGGGAATCCAAGAACATTGTTGACCTGGTTCGGATAATCCGAACGTCCCGTTGCCATAATCAAATCATCACGGGCTGACATGGCTTCATCATAAGCAATTTCAGGATCAGGGTTTGCCATTGCAAATACAATGGGGTTTTTTGCCATCGACTTCACCATTTCTTTGGAAACAAGATTGGCTTTCGATAAGCCAAGGAAAATATCAGCCCCTTTCATGGCATCTTCCAGGGTCATAACATCTCGCTCAGTAGCAAACGCTATTTTGTATTTATTCAGATTGTTGCGATCGTTTCTAATAGCCCCTTTTGAATCAAGCATTACAATGTTTTCTTTTGTAGCGCCAAGTGAAGCAATCAGATTCGCACAGGCGATGGCAGCAGCTCCTGCCCCATTAATAACAATTTTTGCTTCGCTAAGTTGCTTACCGGCCAGCTCCAGCGCATTGATTATTCCGGCGGAACAAATGATGGCTGTTCCATGCTGATCATCATGCATTAAGGGAATCTGGATTGCCCTTTTCAAACGTTCTTCGATTTCAAAACATTCCGGTGCTTTAATATCTTCAAGATTAATTCCACCGAAAGTAACGGCTATATTTTTGACAGTTTCCACAAATTGATCGATATCCTTTGTTTCTACTTCAATATCAAAGACATCTATATCGGCAAATATTTTAAAAAGGAAACCCTTACCCTCCATCACTGGTTTGCCTGCGCCGGCACCGATGTCGCCCAATCCAAGCACCGCCGTTCCATTGGATATTACAGCGACAAGGTTTCCTTTTGAAGTATACTTATAGATATCATCAAATGTTTTTTCTATTTCCAGACAGGGGAAAGCCACTCCTGGAGAATAGGCCAATGAAAGATCGCGTTGGGTGGTGTGTGGTTTAGTTGTGACCACTTCCAGTTTACCGGGACGGCCTTCGGAATGGTAGCGAAGGGCGTCTTCTTTGGTGATTTTAGCCATAATATTGAATTTTTAGGTGAAATTCATTATTTAGTTATGACAGTAAAAAGCATACTAAAATTAAAAATAAATTTTGTGATTCTAAAATTAACCGGTTTATAAATGTCCGTAAACGACATTAAATTTCAATCAACTAAGATTGTTGTTCTACCACGATTTAGGTATACAGAATGACAGAAAACAGGTATTGGAAATCCAGCCGGATAGGGACAATATTGCAAAGTGTTTTTCATGGGTTCGGATAAAATTGTAATGTCTGAAACGAAAGATACAACTTAGGAATGAAGTTCACTGATAATTATAAACATGAGCAACTATTTTGCAACTCCTCTTACGGCAGAACAATTCGAAACATTCAGATTGCTTACCAGTTCGCTGAATGAAGTGCAACTGGCCTGGATGTCAGGATATCTTGCTGCGGTAACGGCTCAAAATGGGGTTCAGATTCCCGCCCAGGTTAAAAATGAAATCAACAATTCCACAGGTCTTAGCCCAATTACTATTCTTTATGGTTCACGAACCGGAAATGGCGAAGGATTAGCGAAGAAAGCGCAAAAACTGGCTGTTGAATTTGGTCTGACAGCAACGATAAAGAACATGGATGACTACAAACCTCGTGATTTGCAGTCGGAAAAGAACCTGCTTGTAATCGTTTCAACACACGGCGAAGGCGAACCACCTTTTGCTGCAAAAGAGTTGCACCAATTCATCTTCGGGAAACGCGCATCCAGGCTCGAAAACGTAAACTTTGCAGTTCTGGGGCTGGGAGATTCTTCTTACTTCAAGTATTGCCAGACGGGAAAAGACTTTGATCTTCAACTGGAAAAACTGGGAGCCAAACGATTGGCCGATGCTGGAAACTGTGATGTCGATTTTCAGGAAGCTGCTGACCAGTGGCTGCGGTCAACACTCCCACTTTTTACAGGTTCCACTGTAGACAAGGAATCAGCGTCATTTGACAAAAATATTGATAAAACAGTATCACAAAATTATTCAAAGAAGAATCCCTATCAGGCTGAATTATTGGAGAAGATCAATCTTCATGGACGTGGTTCGGAACGGCAAACCCTGCACATTGAACTTGATGCCGATTTAGAATTTGAACCCGGTGATTCGGCAGGTATTATGCCGGTGAATTCTTCAGCAATAGTTAATGAACTCCTTACTGCAACGGGTTTAAATTCTGATGAAGAATTGGAAATTAAAGGCTTGAAAACCTCCCTTTTTGATTCCCTTAAACAAGAATTTGAGTTGTCGAAAATAACGATAGATGTGATAAAACGTTACCTCGAATTCGCTCCAAACGAACAGTTGGCATCCATCGCCCAATCACAGGAAAACCTGCAGGAATACCTGAACGGCAGGGATATTGTCGATCTGTTCAACGAATTCCCGGTGAAACTTTCTGCTCAGGATCTTATAAAATTGCTCCGGCCATTGCAACCAAGATTGTATTCCATTGCATCGAGTCCGAAGGCAAATCCGGGAGAGTTGCACCTCGCTGTTAGTGTGGTTGAATATGAAAACGGAGGAAGAAACCATCGCGGGACCTGTTCGAATTACCTTTCTGATTTTGAGGGAAATGAAAACAAAATACCCGTCTTTATTGAAAAAAATCCCAACTTCCGGTTACCCAAAAACGACGAAACACCCATCATCATGGTTGGAGCCGGTACAGGAATAGCTCCATACCGGGCATTTGTCCAGCATCGCGAACAAGCTGAAAAGCAAGGGAAAAGCTGGCTATTTTTTGGGAATAGGAATTTTGAGAGCGAATTTCTGTACCAGACCGATTGGCAGAAATTTCTGAAATCAGGGGCGTTATCCAAAATGGATGTAGCCTTCTCGCGTGATACCGACAAACGGGTCTATGTGCAACACAAATTACAGGAAAATGCTATCGAAATCTACCGTTGGCTCGAAGATGGAGCCCATTTCTACATCTGTGGCGACATGAAAAAGATGGCTTCTGATGTACAAAATACACTTGTTTCAATAGTAGAAAACCAGGGTGAAATGAGTTACGATAGCGCGCTGGATTATGTCAATAAAATGCAGAAAGAAAAGCGGTTACAGCTTGATGTTTACTAATTTTAAAATTCAAAATGGAAAATAACAACAAGATAATAGCCCCTCCCAGTCCGATCGAAATTATCAAGGAAAACAGCAATTACCTGCGGGGAACCATTATTGAAAGCCTCAACAATCAGCTCACCGGTTCAATAAAGGAACAGGACCAGGTACTAAGCAAATTTCATGGCACCTACCAACAACAGGACCGCGATCTTGATGACGAACGCAAACATCAAAAACTGGAACCGCTTTACAGTTTCCTCATCCGCGTGCGTGTTCCCGGAGGAATCACTACTTCGGCCCAATGGTTGGCGCTGGATGAACTCGCCGACAAGTATGCCGACAAGACATTAAAGCTCACAACGCGTCAGGCGTTTCAGTTTCATGGTGTGTTGAAACGCAACCTGAAAACTACCATGCAGGAAATCAACAAAACCTTATTGGATACGATTGCTGCTTGCGGCGATGTAAACCGAAATGTGATGTCCTCTGCGAACCCTTTCGAGTCACCCCTTCACGCAGAAGTGGCCGAAGATGCAAAACGGATTTCGGCCCATCTCACTCCCCAAACTGCAGCCTATCACGAAATCTGGCATGACGGAAAACTCATTGAAGGGGGTGAAAAGGAGGAAGAGCCACTTTATGGTAAAACCTACCTTCCGCGCAAATTTAAAACCGCAATTGCCATCCCTCCACGCAACGACACCGATGTGTTGTCGAATGACCTTGGGTTTATTGCCATTATTGAAAACGGGCAACTCTCCGGCTACAATGTTACTGTTGGTGGCGGAATGGCTTATACCTTTGGCAATAACAACACTTACCCACGCGTGGCTGATGTGGTTGGCTATATTCCGAAAGATAAAATTGTGGAAGTATCTGAAGCGGTACTCGTCTTCCAGCGCGATCATGGTAATCGCTCCGACCGCAAAAATGCCCGGTTAAAATACACCGTTGACCGCTTAGGACTTGATTATTTCCATTCAGAATTGAAGCGTACCCATGGTATTCAGCTCGAAGTTGCAAAACCTTACAAATTTGCGACCCTCGGCGATAAATACGGATGGTCGAAAAGTGCCGATGGACATTGGCATTATACAGTTTTTGTGGAAGGTGGTAAACTAATCGATCGTGCGGGATATCCAGCCAAAACGGCCCTTCGCGAAGTAGCTAAAAGCCATACCGGAAGTTTCATCCTCACCGGCAATCAAAATGTGGTGATCGCACAGGTTTCAGAAAAGCTCAAACCGAAAATTGAGAGCATTCTGAAAAAATACAATGTGATTGATGGCAAAAGTTTGTCGCAGCTACGCCAGAATTCCATCGCCTGTGCAGCTTTGCCTTTGTGCGGGCTGGCTTTTGCCGAAGCGGAACGCTATTTGCCATCGCTTGTTGACAAACTGGATAAGGTGCTCGAAGCAAACGGTTTGCTCAACGAACCGATCACCATCCGAATGACAGGTTGTGCAAATGGATGTGGTCGACCGTTTTTAGCTGAAATCGGATTGGTTGGAAGAGCTCCAGGCAAATACAATCTTTACCTGGGCGCCAGTTTCGTGGGTGATCGTCTTAATAAGCTATACAAGGAGATGCTTTCAGAGGAGGAAATCATTGCTGCATTGACGCCAATCCTTGAAGATTATGCAAAAACCAGGGATACAAACGAACACTTTGGAAACTTTGTCATCCGCAAAGGATATGTGAAAGCGACGACCGAAGGAAAAAAATTCCATGAATAAATGAAAAGAGAAGACCTTGTATTCATGCCCATCTCGTTGAATGTGACCAATAAGAAAATCCTGCTTGTAGGTGGCGGAAAGGTGGCTACCCATAAGGGGAGTATCATGGCTCGAATTGTATCGAATGTGACTGTAATTTCACCAGATTTTACTGATGAAATCAGGCAATTGCCGTTCACTTTTATTGAAAAAGAATATGAAAAAACCGACCTTGAAGGTTTCTTTCTGATTTATGTATGCACCGGCAACCATGAACTAAACAGCCAGATCAAAGCTGATGCCGAAGAGCTTGGAATTCTTACCAGCGTTTGCGATGCGCCAATGTTGTGTGATTTTGTGTCACCCGCTGTTCACAAAGAGGGACACGTCACCATTTCAGTAGGCTCCAATGCTCAAAATGTCTATCAGTCTGTTGCAATCCGGAACCAGATCACCCAACTTATAACCGATGGGCTGTTAAAAATCGATTGATCTCTGGAGATTCCAACCATTTCTACCATAAACATGGTATTCAATTTACCCTTAACAAGGGATTTCAGAAGCCCTTTGCATCTGCGTTATTTGTCTTATTGATTAAGATAACAAAATACTCATAAGCAGATGCCCGCCACTTTAAACATATTGAAAGTAATTACCAGGAACAGTTCAACTGCATTGAAACTGGTGACCAGGGCATTGGATCTTATCCCTGATTTGAAATATGAGTTGATTTACCTACCGTCTTTCGACTTTAAATACAATGAAAACTTCTTTCCAGAAGATGCTTTAGCTATTAGTTATCCTAGTAAAGCAGATCAGGCAATCTTACAAGGGAAGGCTGATTGTATCATTCAGTCAGCGGCGGATCTACCCTATCCGTTAACAGCAGGAATTGAAGTCATTGCGCTTTTAGAAGCTTTTGATCAAACCAATTCAACTACTATAAGGGACAAACTTGGAAGTGATCTGAAACCAACGGATGAAAGCATTTCACAAAGCCCAGGAAAACTGCAGTTCGCAATTGTTGCCCTTGCAAACAAGCCAGAACTTAAAGAACTATTTGCAGTACACGACATTCGAAATCAATTTGGCAAAATAATCCTTGTTGGATTTGGTCCCGGCAATGCCGACCTGCTTACAATGGGTGGCGACAAAGCATTATCACAATCAGATGTTATCTTTCATGACGATCTTTTGGATAAAGATTATCTTCAAAAATATACTGCTGAGAAAGTGTATGTTGGCAAACGGAAAGGAATCCACCGAGTTGAACAAAGCGAAATTAATCGTTTGATCCTCGAAGCTGCAAAAGCAGGGAAACAGGTAGTTCGGCTCAAAGGTGGTGACCCAATGATTTTTGCCCATGGCGGCGAAGAGGTTGAATACCTGGAACGTAACTTTGTAGAAGTCGAAGTTATCCCAGGTGTTTCCTCCGGTATTGCGGTGGCGTCTCTTCTCAAAATACCAATTACTCACCGGGGAATCTCGTCTTCAGTGGCCTTTATTTCAGGGCATTCAGAGAATGTGTATCTTCCTGATGTTGATACGCTGATTATATACATGGGTGGCACAAATATTAGTGCTATCGCCCGGAAAGCTATTGAGCAGGGCAGAAATCCTGACATACCAGTCATGATGGTTCACAACCTTTCATTACCGGATCAGCAGGAATTCTTCTTCTCATTGGAAGAGCTCACGAGTACCGAACAGAAATTTCCAACTCCGATCATTATTATAATTGGTGAAGTGGTCTCCTTTCGGAAAAAGTCAACTTCTGAATTGCTAAAAGGCAATGCGCTGGTTACCAATGAGTATGCTGACCATTTTTACGAACTTGGAAATAAGCAAGAAAGGTTGCAATCATTTGAATGGCTGATTTTCACAAATCGCCGTACAGTGAGTTTCTTTTTCGAGGCCATGGAAAACCTCGGAAAAGACAGCCGTTCTCTTGCAGGAATAAAAATAGCAGCAGTTGGGCAAACCACGGTCAGAGTCCTGAAAGAACATGGTATTCTTGCCGATTTGATCCCCGAATTGGAATCACCGGAAGGATTACTTATCAAAGTTAGGGAACTTGGAATTACTCCCTCGAAAGCCCTTATCCCTCTTTTCATTCCGGAGATTCCCATTTTGCAGCAAAGTCTGAAAGAAAAGGGGTGGCAGGTGAAACTGTTGATCCTCTCAAAGAAGAATTTAAGCCCATCGGCTTTTCACCCGTTAGCAGAACCGCACACTCATCGGTATCGGGGATAT
>JANYLE010000204.1 GCA_025363795.1 Mariniphaga sp.
TCCAATCGAAAATATCCTTGATTGGTTATTGTTTGACCTAAATAAATTCCTCCGGCCCATTTCGTCAATGGGGAATAAAAGAGTCGGGAAAATTCAACACTTTTTATGAGATCCTTTTCACCCGAAAACGAATATTGAAGATCGGAGCTTATATATGTATTGCTAATATTTGGGATCAAATAATTCAGCCGCGTCACATTCGTTTTTTCAGGGTTATTCCATTGCATGCCAGCTTGTAAACTCTGACCAAGGCCTAAAAAATTAATGTCGTTGATACTTGCATCAGTAATTGAAGTTGATTTTTTGTAAGTTGGGACAATACTCCACACGTCCCACACTCTAATATAGACATCTACTGAATCAGCTTTTGGAGAAGTGCTTAATGTATAAAGCTGTACATTCTGTACGTATGTTTGTGAACGGATAAGTCGCTCCGATTCAAGTACAAGCAAAGAATCAAAGGGCTCATTCTTTTTAAAAAGTAACAGGTTCTCTATAATTCCTGGCCGGGTTTTTAGATGTAAGGTATTCGCCGCTTTTACGATTGAATTTTGTGGAACCAGGGAAGTATCCTGAATATGATACCCAAAAGGATCTTGTGTGATGATATGAATAGCTCTTACCATCTTTCCCTCAGTCTTGATAAATGGCTTTGCCTTTATTACTTTACTTCTTTTGGTTTGTTTATTGCCTTTAGTAACAAGGGGTTTAAAAATAGAATGAGCTAAAAATCTCTTGAACTTAGTTCTTTGTAAAAATTTCTCAAACAAATTATAACTTAATGAATCCTGTTTGGGCTTTGATTCTTGTGCGTTTGAGTGAGCACAAAAGAATAAAGTCAATAGCAAGATGAAAAGTAATCTTTGAACCATAGCTAATTGTAAATCAGTTCTTCTCTGGTAGCATATTAATAGAGGAAAGAGCATTTGTTTACCATCAACCATTAAAAATAGACCACTATTTTGTCTCCTCTTTCAATTTCACCGCCTCTTCCTTGGCTTTCTCTGCTTTCTTTTCTTTCTTCCTGTAAAAGCCTCTTAAAAGGAAATTGCTTTTGGCAGCTTCCATATTTTGATCTAATCCTTTACTACTCTTTTTTAGATTAATAATGGTCTGGTCAATATTCTTGGCAATCGTTGAATCCTGGATGAGCCTTCCCAAGGTTCCATTTCCATGATTGATGTTAGACATTACTTCAGCCAGTTGTGCCGTAATAACCTCTGCATTGGCAGCTGTAGCACTCAGGCTTGAGATGATGGCATCCATTTCAACAGGTTCAACCGAAGTAAGGGCTTGTCCGTCTGATGCCATTTGAGCATCGGAACTACCTTGCGAAATCATTAAAACACGGTCGCCAATAATTCCTTCAGAGCCTATTGCAGCCTGGCAATCAGTTTTGATAAATCGTTGGACATCTTTTTGAATAATCAGATCTACTTTAACAGTCGAATCATTGATAATTCGGATATTTTCAACAGTTCCAACATTGATTCCCGAAAAACGGATATTGTTCCCAACCTGCAGTCCACCTACATTATAGAACGTTGTTGTCAGTTTGAAAACCGGGTTGAATAAATTTTTCTGTCTTCCTATCAGGAATATGGCGAATGCAAAAAGGATAAATCCTCCGGCAACGAACAGTCCTAATCTAACTTTGAATTGTGAAGAGTGCATTTGATTATTTATTTAGAGATCTGATTAATTGATTTATTTAAAGAAAGACCTGATGAGCGGGTCGCTTGATTTTTCAAAGGTTGCAATAGTACCTTCCGTGTAAACTTCGCCATCCTTTAGCATGATGATCCTGTTTGCCGTGGCGCGTGCACATTCAATATCATGCGTAATGATGATCGAAGAAGTCTTATATTTCTGCTGAACAATGTTGATCAGCGAGCTTATTTCATCCGATGTTACCGGGTCGAGACCTGTTGTAGGTTCATCATACAGCATGATCAACGGATCCACAACAATGGTTCGGGCTAAACTGATTCGTTTGCGCATACCTCCAGATAGTTGTGAAGGCATCTTATTTAGCGCACTGGCAAGCCCCACATTTTCGAGTACTTCATTTACTTTTTCATTAATCGCTGCTTCTGACAGCTCTTTTTTTATTCTTCGGAGCGGAAATTCCAGATTTTGTTTTACCGTCATCGAATCATACAATGCCCCACTCTGAAAAAGGAAGCCGATCTTTTTTCTCATTTCGGCGAGTTCTTTCTCATCCAATAAACCTACCTCATTGCCAAGCACATCAATCGTCCCGCCATCAGAATTTAATAACCTGACGATGCATTGGATGAGTACGGATTTCCCGGATCCTGATTTTCCCAGCACAACGAGGTTTTCTCCCTTGTAAAGCTTTAGCGAGACGTTTTTTAATACCTCCTGGGTTCCAAATGCTTTTCTCAGGTTATTGATTTCGATTACAGTCTCATGAGCTATTGCCCTGGAAGAAACTTCTGCAATTGTATCTGTTTGCGGCTCTTTCATAGTAGCATATCCGTTAATTGTACAGCAATCATATCAACAACAATAACAAGGAGCGAAGACATCACAACTGCTGAGTTTGCAGCGATTCCGACACTTTCGGTTCCCCGACCTGCTGTGTATCCTTTATAACATCCTACTATTCCAATGACCAGTCCAAAGAATATTGATTTTATCAATGCAGGGAAGAAGTCCAGGAAGTTGATGGACCCAAATGCCTGATAGAAATATAAAAACAGGTTTACATCTCCTTTCATATTGATCCCGATCCAACTTCCAAACAATCCGAAAGCGTCGGCAAATAGTACAAGGAGAGGCAACATCAATGTTGCGGCCATTACTCGTGTCACGACAAGGTACTTCATCGGATTGGTTGCAGATACCTCCATCGCATCAATCTGCTCAGTTACTTTCATCGATCCTAATTCGGCGCCCATGCCTGAACCAATTTTTCCGGCACAGATCAAAGCTGTAATTACCGGACCTATTTCACGGATAATGGATACTGCGACCATTCCCGGAAGCATGGTGACTGCTCCGAACCTTGCCAGTGCAGGTCGCGATTGAATCGTAAATACGATTCCCATGATGGCTCCGGTGATGATGATCAGCGGTAATGATTTATTACCTATTTGAAAACACTGCCGCAAGAACTCTTTGAATTCAAAATTACGTGAAAAAGTTTCTTTGACGGTACGTGATATGAATAATGACATCGTCCCAACTTCGGAAAAAAAGCTGTTTGCCATTTCAGTTTTCAGCAACGTTTTTTCGCTGAGTTTAATGGACTGCCCGGCAGCGAAGCTTTTAATTTTCGTTATTGGAATTTTAATTTTTGGGATGGGAAGTAATTTTTTCATGTGTCGTTCGATAAATCTTTTATTCTGTGGGGATTTCTATAGGTGCTTCGGATGGTTTACCTGTTTCCTTTTTTATCTTTAGATTAAACAATGCCATCACAGGCATCGTATCTCCCAGTAAAAAACCCCATGGTTTTAACGATTCGATACGATCACAAATAACTTTAAGGATGCCTACGAGTGGTATCGAAAGGAACATTCCTGGAATACCCCATAATGCACCAAATGCCAGAACTACGATGATGGAGATGAGAGCGTTGATTTTTACTTTTGATGCAACGATTTTAGGGACGATGTAGTTGTTGTCTATCAGTTGGATGAAGTAATAAATGGCCAAAACGTACAACGGGTACAATGGAGAGGTTTTCGTTGCCAAAGCGATCAACATAGGCAAAGCCACGGCAACTAGTCCACCAATGTAAGGGATAACGTTTAGGAATGCGCCAATAATACCAAGCAGAATCGCATAATCAATGCCAAGTATCAATAACCCGACCGAATTTAGTGTGGCTACAATTGCAGCTTCAATCACCAACCCGGTAAGGTAACTTTGAATAACGGTTTTTATCCGGGAGATTATTTCACTTACTTCATTTCGGTTTGTCGAGCCAAAAAGTCTCCGGAGAAATTCCAGCAGGAGTGGCTGATAAAACAAAAGCATAAAAATGTAAACCGGAATCAGCAGCAATATTGCCACAACTCCACCTACGATGACCAACGTTTGCCCAATTGCATTACTGCTCGCATTAATTAGATCATTTTTGGTCTCTGAAATCCATTGGTTAATCTTTTCAGGGCTAATGTCAAGGTAACCTGAAGCCCATGTTACGGATTGATTGAAGATTTCTGTAAATTTAGTGTCCAGCATTGGCCACGAATCGCCAAAACGGCTGGCCTGCGTAATGAAAAAAGTGCCAAACGCGACAATAATAATTACGGAAAGGAATAAAGTAATGATGATAGCAGCAACCCTGTTAATTTTTTTTCTTACAAAAAAATTAACTGCCGGGTGAAGTACTGTTGCAATGATAACTGCGAAAATAAAAGGAACAATAATACCCTTTGCGATGTACAACATCGATATAAAAGCATACAAGCCAATAAATACGAGCGATGCCTTTGCATAAAAGGGGAATTTCAATGGCTTGTCCATGGTTTATTTAAGAAATCCTGGTAATTGCATCCTCAATATTTTGTTCTTCAAGGATGGATGTTTCATCAACTGGTGTTTCATTCTGATTGCCATTATCCGACTTTGCGAAAATTTCAATGGTCAAACCAAATATGTCAACCATGTGTTGTTTTAGCTCACCAACAGACATTCCTGAAGTGATGGAAATAGATCCTGAATTGTGTATTGTTCTGCACTCGGCAACCGTTTTACTGCTGCTTTTTACGAGTTTTTCTGAAGCAGGTCCATCATGTGTATTGGGCTTTTCGTGAAAGGCGATTTTGAAACAAGGGAAAGAATTACTGAATTCTTCCTGTATGGCAAATATTTTTCTGTCGTTGTTGATCTCGATTTTCATTGTAAATATTATTAATTGATAAATTGTTTCGCTTCTCAAATTGGTTTATTTGAGATCGGGGGAAAATCCTGATACCCTCTGTTGAGATTGGTATTTCGGCCAAAATGGCGTTTCTCTGCTGATTTTGCCAACCTTCTTTTCCGGCAGTTTCGGTGAAATATAGAAAGTGGGGTCTTCGAAAATGTTGTTTCCATTTTTTTTGTCTTTAAGTGCCCGATTGAATTGTAATTATTTGGTTTCTATTGTTAATTAACGCTTTATGAATATTTTTATGATACATTCTTCTTCCTCTTTGATCTTGCAATGCAATTCAAACCTTGTCAAACCCGGGAAAAGCTTTTCTTGTAATTCTCTTATTAGCGATGATGTTTCAGCGCATCTGCAATTTGTTTATCTGTGTATTCCATATTGTCTTTCTTGATTATTCCAAGATCTTGTGCCTTGACATTGAGTTTGCCCCGAATTTTTTTCCCTTTGTGCGGAGCAAATAGAACGCCGATTGCAGCTCCCAGAATTGTTCCAGCCAATAATGCTGCGACAATCCTACCGGTTTGAATTGATTTTTTCATGATCGTCTGTATTTAATTATTCGAGAATAGGTTAACCTCTGATGACGCGCAATAGAATTGCAATAATTGCAATTACCAGTAGAATATGAATTACTGCGCCTACATTAAATGCGAAAAATCCGGCTGCCCAGATGATGATTAGAATTACTGCAATGATATAAAGTAAGCCACTCATGTTTGATTGTTTTAAAAGTTTTGGATTTCAAAATTATTGTATCGTAAAGGTGATTAATTTTTGACCTTAACTATTTACACATTTCCGGGAATAAGTTACATGAATCACACATTTCGTCAGATGAAAGTCGCAACAGCTGAAGCTGTATTATCCTAACAGCTAAACTTGTTGGTTGTTTAGGTAATTTTCTGAACAACCACCCATGATTTTGAGAGAAAATGGGAATATTGTAAAACAAAAGAGTCCCGCCGGGTGGCGGGACTCAAAAATTTAAATGTTATCTAATGGATAAACTAAGCAAGTTTAACATTTACTGCATTTAATCCTTTTTTTCCTTCTTCCAAATCAAAAGTAACTTCGTCATTTTCTCTGATACTTTCTTTCAAGCCATTGACATGTACAAAATACTCTTTTGCTGAATTTGCGTCTTTAATGAATCCAAATCCTTTGGCATCATTAAAAAATTTCACTGTTCCGTTGTTCATTATTTCATTTTAAATTAATTTCGGTAAGGAACGCATTTTTATCGGGATATTTGTTTTATTTTCAATAAATTAAATATTTAACTGAAATTTTATATAATTCCATTTTATGTTCGGGTTACCGAAATGGTTGTAAAAGCCCTTAAAAATAAGGTTCAAATGATTGTTTACTTAAATAATTTTCCCAGGAACAGCTTCATATCATTCCATGAATTTTTATCGGCTTCAGCATTGTACTCAATCGGCATATTAAACTCTTTACCAATTTTAGTTGCATCCGGATTTGTAAATGCGTGCGTTGCATTGGCATAAACTTTAAAAGCGTAATTGGCCCCGATTGAGTCAAGCTGATGTTTGAACTGATCGACATCTTTTTGAGATACAAACTTGTCGGCAGCACCATGGCAGACAAGGATTTTAGCTTTAAGCAATTCTTTATTGGCAGGAACACCGGCAAGCCCTCCATGAAAACTAACAACACCTTTCAGGTCGGCTCCCAGCTTTGCAGAATTCAATACCACAGAACCTCCAAAGCAATAACCAATCGCAGCAATGTTGCCCGCATCGGTCTGCACATACGTTTTTAATTTAGTGATGGCAGCATCCAATCGTTTCTTTCCCAGTTGCGGATCCTGATAAAATGGTGTCGCCAGGTCTTGAGCCTCTTTCGGATTAGCCGCAACTTTACCATCTCCATACATATCAACAGCCATGGCAATATAACCGAGCTTTGCCAACTCTCTTGCACGCATTTTGGGATAATCGGTCATTCCCCACCATTCGTGTACAACTAATACTGCTGGTCTTTTCCCTTTTACACTTTGGTCGTAGGTCACAAACCCATTTAAGGTTACACCATCAATCGTGTAGGTTACATTTTCTTCTTTCATTGTTGATGCAGAATTTTTAGCATTCGTAATTGTCCCCATTGAAACTATCATTAATAAGGCGATGAAACGATAAGCATTTATTTTTGCGTTCATAGTGATTAAAATTTATGTGAATATTTTCATATCAAAACAGACAGCAACCAAAAAAAGTTCTTAAGTGGTTTAAGTTCATTTATAAAGCGATAATTATTGCTAATTTTGAATACCAGATTGAATAAACGCTATTCACAAATAAACAAAACCATGGAAAAACGATTAAAGGCATTCGTTTCAACCACAAATCCTGCTGTCGCAAAACAGTTTTACCAGGATGTTCTGGAACTTGAATTCTTGACTGAAGATGATTTTGGGTTAGAATTTGACGCTAATGGAACACGGTTAAGAATTTCAATCGTTCAGCAATTAACTTCGCAACCTTTTACTGTTTTAGGATGGGAAGTCAACGATATTAAATTGGCAATTGCTGCATTAAATGCAAAAGGAATTTTATTCGAAAGATATGCTTTCCTTCAGCAAGACCCTTTAGGGATATGGACGGCGCCTGGAGGAAAAAAAGTTGGGTGGTTTAAAGATCCTGACGGCAATATTCTTTCGTTCTCTGAATAAATAGTTTATTAATCCGTTTTAATTGCACAATTGTCATTCTCTAAGCTGTCATATTCGATAAAAAAATATCAAAACAAGCTTCTTTAAATTCCGGGAATAACTGTTAAATAATGGATTATGAAAAAGTTGATTGTTTTTACTTTAAATGAATAATTATCAATAGATTTGTTTCCCGATCGAAAGGTTTTGCGTTATGGAATTATCGTAGAGGAAAGGGCAAATGATACAATCGTTATTCACAAACAAATTAAAAAGGCGATTAAAATGAAACACTCATGCGCAAAAGCGTATAAAGAAGATGCATTGTAACGAGGTGAAAATCTGCGAAGCAAATATCTCAGCTAATTACATTGGCCTTTAAAAATAAATTATTAACAGATGAAAGATAAAAATAAGTTGATCAGGGTTTTTACCGGGAACGAAATATCGGCAATCCATCTAAAAGAAGAATTGGAAGAAATCGGCGTATCAGCTTTAATCCAAAATGATTTCCGTTCAGGATTGTCCGCAGGATTTGGAGGAGGAATTTCCTCCGCGGTTGATCTTTTTATTCAGCAATCAGACCAGATAATGGCACAACCAATTGTCAATGAATTTATAGAAAGCAACAAAGGATGAATATTCCTTCACCGGTTCCTTCCTGCTACCGGATTCGATTTTTATTTGCAAGTTATCATTTGATAGAATATTCCGGGTTGTGACTATTAAGCAATAGAATGGACCCAGTTATTTCACATCGAGAAATAATTCCGATTGAATGGGTACACCTTCTGTGGTGATCCCTTCAAGTTTAACACTATATGTTGTTGGTATATCAGCAGTATAAAACGAAACCCTGATTTTTTCATGTCCATCCGATTTTAATAGCGGATTCCAATAGATCGTAGAGCGGTTATCGGGTTTGTTTTGGTCTGATGCCCCCGATAAATAAACTGGTTCGTAGAATTTTCGGG
>JANYLE010000214.1 GCA_025363795.1 Mariniphaga sp.
GGCACGAGGCTGCCATTCTGCCCAATGTTGAAGGGAAAATTATACAGATGCTGGGAAAACTGCAGAAGGATTACCAGGATAATTTTTCACTAAATAAGTCACGGTTTGATGATACGCTTTCGGCTCAGGAACAAAAAGAGATGCTTCAGAATCAGCTGGCCGGATTGAAGGACGTTGGAGAAGATGATGTAAAAACATTCATTAAATTCATTGACAGAGATTGGGCATCAGCTGCCGCCGCAAAAACTTTCACAGATACCAAGCTGGGTGATCTCCTCGATACGACCGCGATTAAAGCAGCCATTGATTTGTTGGATGCAGCGCCGGGACCAGACTTTAGCGTGCCGGAAAAGAACCTTGTAAAAGCTTTTCTGAATTCAATTTCGGTATTTGAGCTCGAAGCCGGCAAACAATCCATCCTTGAAACCAACCTTTCAACAAGTTTTAAGGCAGACCTCGAATTGGTAAAGGTTGTTTTGAAATATGCCCAGTTAAAACAGCCGCTCCCTGGAAGCGGATTGTTGTCTGTAATTTTGGAGTCAGATGCTTTAATCGATACCGATATCACGCATGTAGTACCGGTTTGGCCGGCAATAACAAAAATCGCTTTCGGGAACCAATTTGCAGCGCTGAAACTTGTTTATAAACTTCTGCCACTGATCAATGCGTTCAGCCTGGGTAACGACCAGGTGGAATGGTTCTTTAAAAACAATCATGACCTGGGATGGTTTGAATGGGATAGCATTCCGTATGACATTGGTCAGACTGCCATTGATTATAACAAGTTCATAAACTTTGCAGGTATCGTTCAGTTTGAAAAACAGTTAACCCCTGTTATTGATCCGTCTGATCCCGAAAACCCAATTTCATTCTTTACGCTTGCGGCAATGCTCATCCCCGGCAGCCCGGCAACACGAAATCAGTTTATCGGGATGCTGGCACTGTTGACCGGATACGATAAAGATGATGTGGATGCGATTGATGCCTTCTTATTTCTTGCTTTTGACTTCAACAATTACCTGGATGCAAAGAATTGGGTTCGCCTGATCAACTGTGCCGAAAACTTGCGGAAGTTAGGATCAGATATTACACAGGTGACGCAATATATTAAGCCTGTTCTCTTACCTGGCGATGTTAGTCTTCTGCGCACGGCACTTAAATCTCGTTACGATGAAGATACCTGGCTCGATACATTAAAAGAAATAATGGATGCGATTCGTCCTCAAAAACGGGATGCCCTCGTCGCTTATCTTTTAGCGATCAATCCGGATATGAAAGATGAAAACGATCTGTTTGATTATTTCCTGGTAGACGTTGAAATGGAATCATGCATGCCATCGTCGCGCATTGTTCAGGCGCATGGAACTATCCAGCTGTTTGTGCAACGCTGTTTGATGGGATTGGAGCCTAAGGCAACTGCTGATCTTGATAACGATACGAACTGGAATCAGTGGAAATGGATGAAAAACTACCGTGTTTGGGAAGCCAACCGCAAGGTTTTTCTGTATCCCGAAAACTGGCTTGCACCTGATTTGCGTGACGATAAATCGTTTCTCTTCACAGAATTCGAGAACGAATTGCAGCAAAATGAACTCACCGATCAAACGGCGGAAGATGCATTGATCCGCTATCTCGAAAAACTTGACAACATCGCTTTTTTGGAGGTAATGGCTACATGGTATCAAACCGACATCAAAACCATGCATGTATTTGCCCGGACAAAGGGAGGCGATCCTTCGATTTACTATTACAGAAGATTTGAACAGGAACGTTATTGGACGCCATGGGAAAAAGTTGAGTTGGATATTACGGGCGATCAGTTGTTGGCTTTTGTTCGTAACAACAGACTGTGTTTGGCTTGGCCAATGTATTCAGAAGAACCTAACCCGGTTCAGACATCAACCATTCCTCCTGCAACTGCTGGGGCTGTGGTGAATAATGATAAACCGAAACGGAAGTTGAAAATACATTTGGCAATCAGTGAATTTGACAACAAAAAATGGCAACCTAAAAAATTGTCGAAAGATGGCATTCTCACACCAAATGATTATACATCAAACGAGTTGCCGCACGATATATACAATCTGATGTATGTTGAGTTCACACAGCAGGTCTGGTTTTTCACAGCCAACAATGCCGGATATAAAGCATACAATAGCTACAACGATATCAATGGCATATTTAATATTGCAGGTTGTAAAGGTTATCCCGAATTGGTATTCCAGGGAGACAGGCTTTTCCCGGATTTTTTACCTGACTTTAAGAATACAGTGTTAAAATCGCAGCGTTATTTTGAGCAACTTTCATATTCCAGTGACGACCTTGCTGTAAGTAACGGACATTCGTTGTTTGGCTTTTACGAAATTCTATTGAAAACTCCGGGATTTTTCAGATTGTCCTATCCGCTTCAGTTTACAGTAATTGATTTAATTGTATTGCTTTTTGAATATGCGGTGATGCTGATCTATCGGAATGGCCTGGCCGACCGAAGACCTGGCTTTAAAATACCTTTGGGCACAATGCTTCCCTATTTCGAAGAAGACAGCGTTCATGCCTATGTTATTATCCCTGGATTTTATAAAAGAGAACTGCTTGATGCCGCTGTGAACCTGGGAAATACGTTTACAGATGCTGAAAAACGAACAGCTTCGGATGTATTCCAGTTAATCGATGAGATTTCAAATTTCATTGGTAAAGTAATTGAAGAAGCGAATACAGTTCCAAAGCCCGATACAAATACGCTGATCCATAATGTGATCGTTGATCCTGATTTTCAGAAAATAATCACCGAATTATCCTTTTATGAAGGATTCGATTTCATCTACGATTTATTTATTGGAAATCAGGATCAACGATCACATTATGGATCAGCGTATTTGTATCGGGCTTTGGAACTGTATTCGCTTCTTCAATTACT
>JANYLE010000222.1 GCA_025363795.1 Mariniphaga sp.
ACTATGGCAGATTTAAGAACCACTTATATGGGAGTCGAATTGAAGAATCCCATTATTCTGGGGGCTTCAAGTTTAGTAGAAGATCCTGCGGCAATTCAGAAAATTGAACGTGCTGGTATCTCAGCAATTGTTTACAGATCATTGTTCGAAGAGCAAGTTCACCTTGAACAAATCCAATTGGAAGATCAACTTGAAGAGTACGACCATCGCAATGCAGAGATGATCCATTTATTCCCCGAAGTAAAACATGGAGGCGCAAAGGAACATCTTTTCAAGCTCGAAAAAATGATTTCCAACGTGAGTATTCCAGTTTTTGCAAGTCTTAATGCCCAATATGATACATCATGGGAAGAATACGCAGTTGAGTTGGCGGAGACTGGTATAGCCGGATTAGAAATCAATTTTTACGATGTTCCGGTTGACGGAAATATTTCCGGTGCAGAAATCGAAGATAAACAGGTACAAATTCTAACTAAAGTAAGGGCCAAATTAAAGATTCCGATCAGTGTAAAACTAAGTCCGTTTTATGCCAATCCGCTAAATCTGATTGCTAAAATGGATAAAGCCGGAGCCAATAGTTTTGTTTTGTTTAACCGTTTCTTCCAACCAGAAATCAATATTGAAAACGAAGAATTCTTTTATCCGTTCGATCTTACGCATCAAAAAGACTATCAGTTAAGCCTTCGGTTTGCCGGATTGTTATATGGCAATATCAAAGCTGACATCTGTACAAGCAGGGGAATCTCTGATGGAAAAGATGTAATAAAAATGCTGTTGGCAGGAGCTAATTCAGTTCAGGTAGTAAGTGCAGTATACCGGAATAAAGCAAGCCATATCACAAGCATGATCGAGACTCTTGAAGAGTGGATGGATGCCAAAGGTTACAAAACAATTGATGATTTCAAAGGAAAATTATCAATGAAAAACAGCAAAGACCCTTATGCTTATAAAAGAGCACAATATGTTGACATATTGATGAAATCAAACGAAATTCTTAAAAAATATCCCATGGTTTAAATGGTCAGTTTACTTTTCATCTGCCATAGTTGATGTCTGCAATATTGAAAACAGTTTTCAAGAAAAATCCCGGAGTATTATGGCTTCGGGATTTTTTAAATCATCAAATCAGGATAAGAGTTCAAGTAGGAATATTCCATCTTCTTCTATTTCTACCGGTTATTATTTATTTTCAGGCAAAAACCCGAAGAGAAGTGCCAGTAAGTGTGGTTTGATATACAGTCAGAGGCGAAACTGCGGGTCCATTTGAAACCGCGCCATTGCTATTAAAAACTGAACCATGACCGGCAGCAGGATTTTGGCAATGAAATTTGTCGTCAGAACTAAATCCAAGAACATAGCCCTGGTGTGTACAAGCATTAGCAACAGCGACATAAGCTCCTGCTGAAGTGAAAGCTACAATAATATTACCATGTACTAAAGATCCCCCTTTAGTCATAAGCGCAGAATTTGCAGGCAAAGTCAGATCAACTGTGAAATCAACGGCTCCACCACCTCCTGGTGGATTAGTAGTCGCAGTCAAACTATTTTTACTACACGAAGTTAAAAAAGGGGCAAATATTACAGTCCCGGCAGATACACCAAGAGCAGACAAAAACTCATATCTTTTCATCTCTTTTATTTTTTAGATTCAATAAATAATTAAAAATGTTTT
The DNA here is from genome assembly GCA_025363795.1 of Mariniphaga sp. Lineage (GTDB taxonomy): Bacteria > Bacteroidota > Bacteroidia > Bacteroidales > Prolixibacteraceae > JAAFHB01. Next base: position 1,673 of record JANYLE010000222.1, read on the forward strand.
TGAATTCATTATTTAGAACGTTTACAAATAAAAAAGGTTTAATAAATTAACAGAAATTTTTTAATAATAATTTAATCCTTCTAAACCGCTATGATTGTGATCAATTCATCGTCGAGTCATCAGGAATTAAAAAAGTGTTACGGAATGGTGAAGTTTAAATAGAAAGGAACATAAAGAGAAATTTTCAATCTCCGTAGATTCCTTTAAATCGTTATCAAAATTGACCCGGATCACAAATTTCAGGCATAAACCCGAAGTGAAGTACCGGTCAGCTGAGTGTTGAATTTCTGTAATGCACTACTCGCCGGACCTAAAAGAACCGAACCTGAAGTTGAAAAATTAGCGCCGTGATTAGGGCAATGGAATAGATTGTTTGCACTTTGAAATTGAATTGTACCACCCTGATGCGTGCAGGTCGATGCGAGAGCAACATAGGCTCCGGAGGAAGTACGTGCGACAATTACTCCATCTCTTAATATAGAGCCACCATTACTATTCAATGACGCATTGGCAGGCTGAGTCAAATCGAGCGTAAAATCCACCGATACGTTAGCTAATGCCCCGTTGTTTTGGCTGCACGATGTCAAAAATGGAGCAAAAAAGACAGTACCAGCCGATATGCCAAGAGCAGACAGAAATTCGTTTCTTTTCATCTTTTCAATTTTTTACATTCAATAAATAATTCAACAATTTTTGTTTCATTATCTTGAACGTTTACAAATATTGAAAAGTTTCTCTGAAATATATAAAATAATGTTAAAGAAAACTAATTTATAACAACTTGTAATATTGAATCTTACGACTAGTTAAACATCAGCAATTTAATCTTTCCTTATTCTTTACGTTTAAATGGAATAACCCGAGAAACAAAAGAATAAACTTTAGGTAAAACACGATATTCGTTTAAAACTGATATTGCAGTACAACCCACACCACTTGTGGCATAGTCAAAATTAAATGTAATTCCGTTGGAAGGTACCAATTGATAAGGATACTGCGCGCGGGTGAGATGATCTGTATCATACCTATAAGCCCCGAAATTGAATAATTGGTCACCCGAAAAGGTGAATCCTACGCCATCATTATTTTCGAAAGTTACCCATTGATTATCGGTTCTACATCCAAAATCCTGCGGTTTAAGGTATGGCTCATTAAAGTCCTTGATATTTAGCTCATAAATCCCCAATTTAGCTCCGGTCTTCCGGTCAGGATAATTCTCGAAAGGTCCGCGGCCGTTCCACCTTACGTTTTCAAACGATTGATTAATGGTCCATTGTAATCCGACTTTAGGAAGCCAGGCCGGCATTATACCATGTGGGGTTACAGTGTGATTGATTTCCAGCTCTCCATTGCCATAGATTTTATAAGTAAAAGTATTGGAGAAAGCTGTCTGGTAATTCATTCCATCAGCGTGGTTATCCACCTTTATAATAACTTCCTTGTTTTCATTTTCAAACCATTGAATTTGATCGAGTTTAAACTTTAGCTGATTTAATCCAAGGCTATACCAATTATTAACCGGACCATTCCCCATTCCTGGCTGACGGTTCGTCAACTGAGCGCCGCTATTGGCCCAGGGATCGGTCTCATTCACTAAAGGAGCACGCCACACATTTAAAACCGGACCCTTTTCGACTAAGTCTACCCCATTATATTTCAATGCAATAAGATTACCTGTCACCTTATCAAACCCGTAAGAAAAATCGGAACCGTTCACGGTAATTGTTCCGTTCTCGTCAATGACTTTTAGGGAAGAATTTATTAAATTTTCATTGACCTCAGGCTTAAAATAGGGTAAACTCAATTGTTCCCAGGCAATTTCATATCCACTCTTCGCCCAAAACTTATCTTCCTTTGTTTGAAAACTAAGCAACAAGCGATAACTAACGCCAGCTTTAATTTCCGGTTTTTTAAATGGAATTACAATCTCTGATTTCGCACCTCCCTTGAGGGAAATATTCAGTTCTCCCTGCTGAATAATCTGGTTATCAGCTTCAAGTTGCCAGATTGATTTTAACTCACTTAGATTAGTAAATGGGTATCGGTTTGTGATTTGGACAATTCCTTTTTCAGCATTCACCCATTCGGCATGAATTGGTTGTGCAGACTTTTTTACCTGCCAGAGTTCAGGTTGGGGAGTCCTGTCAGGCCATACCATTCCATAAGTCCGACCTCCGATTCCCAGGCTAAAATACTCACCCTTTACATCTTCACTTTCAAAATCAAGCCATAAAAGGGAACTCTTGCGCAATTCAGGAGAATCTTCCGAAAGCAGCCGGTCAATTCCAATTGCCTGGTTAAAAATTGCAACCCTGTCAAAGCCGGCGTTACTCATATTTTGCGAATATTCTGATCCTTCATTTTCAGCACTATATCCCAAGGTAACAGGAAATGGTTTATTAGTGATTGATCCATTAAATGGCTGAGATGCAACTTTTTTCCCATCAATATAAAGCGACATTTCCTTACCTTCACAAACACCTGCCACGTGATGCCAACTACCTATCCAACCTTCAGGTAACACACAATTAATACTGTTCTTCTTCTGATCAGAAACATAAAATTCCAACGACTTTTCATCCTTCTGTACAATTCCATATTGGTAGTCACCTTTCACCAGGTAGGTGCCATTCCCGTTCCATTTATTGGGATGTACCCAAAAAGAGAGGGTTAACTGGTTTCCTGTAATATCCAGTGCCGGATGACGATAGGCCTCAATCCATTGATCATGACCGTTTAATTCAATCGCTTTACCAAACTTCCCGGTTGTAAAAATTGCACGTCCTTTTATTGAAGTGTTGATCTGATTGGGCGATTCATCCTTGATCAACCTAATTTTTTCGTTGATTCCGGGGCTCATCCAATCCCAGATTGCTCCTCCGATCAGACGAGGATATTTGTAAATCAAAGCCCAGAATTCATCTAACCCGCCAGCCCCGTTTCCGGTAGTGGCTACATATTCATCCATAAATGATGGTCGCGGATCCTGACTTTCAGGAACCTGGGCAATACGGGTTTCCAACTCATACGGTGTCGGATACCGTGGTCCGATGATCTCTTCACATGGAACCTCATTGCGCCAGGCAACATCATCCGTATTGCCTCCATACATCCATAACCGGGTAGTATCCAATCGCTTCCCCTCTTTAATCACTTCGCAGATTTTATTCCGAAATCCACTTTCGTTTCCTGCACTCCAGAAAATGATTGAAGGATGATTCCTGTCGCGTAAAACCATCTTCTGAACTCGCTCGACGTAAGCATCTCTCCACTCAGCCTTTTCCGATATAAATTCCGTGGCATGCGACTCATCGCCGGTTTCGTCAACGATATAGATTCCTAATTCATCAGCCAGCTCAAGATATTCTTGCACAGGAGGATAATGAGAAGTCCGAACGCAATTGATATTAAACCTTTTCATCAAAATAAAATCCTTACGGATAGTTTCCACATCCATTGCATGACCCAAAGTAGGATGTTGCATATGACTATTGACACCGTTCAATTTGATTGCCATACCATTCACAAACAAGGCCTGGTGCTTTAATTCAACTTCTTTGAAACCAATTGGAGCAGAAATTACCTCCATAACTTTTCCATCCTGTGAAATCAATTCAAGCGCCAGACGATAAAGATTAGGATACTCGGCTGACCATTTTTCAGGATTCTTTATTATTGCACTCAGTTTGATTTCCTGATTGGCTGATCCAGAAATATTTATTACTTCTGAAACAATTGACTCATTCACAATCTGATGATCCTTCCCGTAAAGTGAAGCTTTGATTCGTAATCCCATTTTTGCCTCCGGCAGATAATTCTTCAAATCGGTTTTAATTATCAGATTTGCATCACGATATTGACTATCAAGATCAGTTGTTATGTAATAATCACGAATATGAACTGTTGGTGTTGCCATCAGGTAAACATCCCTGAAAATTCCGGCAAGCCTCCAGAAATCCTGATCTTCCAAATAAGTGCCATCAGAATATTTATAAACCTGAATCGCAAGGGTATTTTTACCAGACTGTAAAAATGGGGTTAAATTATATTCGGCAGGCTCATTTGCGCCTTGGTTGTAGCCTATCTCCTTACCGTTCAGCCAAACAAAAGTTGCGGATGTTGATCCATCCATACGCAAAAAAATCTGTTTCCCATTCCAGTTTGCTGGCAAGGAAAAAGAAGTCCGATAGGATCCAACAGGATTATAATCGTGTGGAATTTTAGGTGGATCAGTCTTAAATGGCTGTGATACATTCCGAAACATTGGATCGCCATATCCCTGCATTTCCCAGTTTCCCGGAACTTTTATACTACCCCACTTTTTATCATCAAACCCGGGCTGATAAAAACCAACCGGAGTGGATGCCGGATTTTCAGAATAATTAAATCGCCAAACTCCGTTTAAGGAAATATAGTTTTGCGATTGATCTCTTTGATTATCAAGCGCCTTATCCAAACCATCATAAACAACTAAAGGTGCATGGCCAGGCTCCTGATTCAATTCGAAAATCGCTGGATTCTCAATAAACTGATAAACATCTTTCGGAAATTTATCCTGCGATAAACAGGCTGTAGAACTCAAAAAAAACGGGTATAACAATAAACAGGAAAACAAATTTTTCATCAGCGCTAAAATTTGGTGGTCAATAGTTTTGCCAAAATAAATGAAAATCCCGGAATCTGAGTCACAATCAGAGTTACAAATACGCCATTAAACAAAAACTGATCAACCTGGAGAATCAACTTTATGTGTAATTTATCGGAATGAAGGCACAATAAATTCGCAAATAAATTGCAATTATTTAATATCCATCAATTTCATTGGTTATAACTTTGTGAAATTTCGTAAATTAGACGCATCAATTTGTTGAAACCAAAAAATGAACGGGGAAAACATCAAAAAAATAAAAGAGGTTGAAGAGATGTTGCTGGATGTAGGAACACTTCTCATGAGTAGCGGTGCAAGTACCGGTAGAGTACGGATTACCGTAAATCGGATTGCAGATGCTCTGGGCTATGATGCTGAATTATTGATTACCAGCCGATCGTTAATGCTTACTGTGGCAGAAGAGGATAGTGTGAACTATTCAAGCAGTGTCAGACGAACACCTCCTCACGGGGTGAATTTTAAAATCGTATCCGGAATTAGCCGGATGAGTTGGAGAGTAATCGAAGAAAAACTGACAATAGCGCAGATCAATCTTGAGATTGAAAGACTTACCTCACTTCCTCATTATCCACGAATAATTGTTCTTTCGACTGTCGCCCTTGCCGGAGCCTCGTTTTGCCGTTTATTTGGAGGTGAAGGATGGGAATTGGTAGTCACATTTGTTGCAACGTTTTTCGGCCTTTTTATTCGTCAGGAGGCTATGAAAAAAAGATTCAATCCCTACCTGTCAATAGTATTTGCCTCATTTGCTGCTTCCCTGATATCAGGTCTTTCAGTCAAACTAGGCATTGGGGATTCACCTGAACACGCCTTTGCAACATCAGTTCTCTTTTTGATTCCCGGAGTTCCACTTATCAACTCACTCACCGATTTAATTGATGGGAATACACTCAACGGGATTGTCCGGGGAGTTAATGGTTTTACGATTGCATTCGCTATCGCACTTGGTTTATTGTTTGCTATGCTTGTCTACGGTATATAATTTCATCGAAGTTTTGACGCGATATCATTACTTTACAATTAATTACAAGCGCCAACCTCTTAAAAACAGAATATGGTAATTGACATCTTAATGCTTTTGGAAAAAGGGATCTGGTTTGGATTCGCAGCACTTGGTTTTGCTGTGCTGTTCAATGTTCCGCAACGTACGTTATTAATTATATGGCTATTAGGTGCAGTTGGAGGATTAACCAAACTTTTACTGATGCAAACCAATGTTCCAATCGTAGTCGCAACCTTTGCAGGAGCATCATTAATCGGCATTCTGAGTGTTTCAGCAGCTCATAATAAACATGCACCGCCGCTTGTTTTCTCAATTCCATCTGTTATACCAATGATACCTGGTGCTTTTGCCTATCGGATGATGCTTGGATTAATCAACTTGTCCGGTACTGCTGTATCAAGCCCGACCTATTACCAGACACTGGCAGAAACTACAAGCAACGGATTGAAAACCATGTTTATATTAATGGCATTAGCAGCCGGAGTCGCCATTCCGATGTTGATTTCGCGAAAAGAAACCATTAAAAAAATCAGCCGGTTACCTGATACCGAATAGGGGTAACACGTTGGGGATTGCAAATTCATAAGTTTTATATCTTTGCGATCAAATCTATTATTTGATTATTTGAACGTTCAAACCTTCGCTTAACCATTTTTGATTTTAACACCAGTAAACTAACCCTGCCGTTAACGATTAAACTGAAATTATGAATAAATTATTTTTAGGCCTAATGCTATTCATTAGCGCTCAACTATTTGCTCAGAAAGGCGAAAAATTCTTCCCTTCAAAGGATTTAACGTCTGTTGGCGTTTATTATTATCCGGAGCACTGGGACTCGACGCAATGGGAGCGTGACTTTAAAAATATGGCAAAGATGGGATTTCAATTTACCCACTTTGCAGAGTTTGCCTGGGCACAACTCGAACCCGAAGAAGGTCGTTACGATTTCAAATGGTTAGATCGCGCTGTTGAACTCGCCACGAAATACAATCTGAAAGTTGTGATGTGTACATCAACGGCAACCCCTCCGGTCTGGCTTGAACGCAAGCACCCTGAAATATTTGTTAAAAATGAAGATGGGTCAGTCGGCGATCATGGATCACGCCAGAATGCCTCTTTTTCAAGCACTTTCTATCGGCAG
>JANYLE010000256.1 GCA_025363795.1 Mariniphaga sp.
AATTCCTTTACCTTGCTTGCAGCATTCAGGTAGATTGTAATACCGTCTTTTGCACATTTAACTTCAACACCAAGTGTGTTGTAACGTGCTTTAAGTTTTTCTTTTTCGGTACTCTTCATCGGTCGGCTGGCATTGGCAATATCGGTAGCACCATTGATCAGCGCTGAGATTCCGACACCTGAACCACCACCGGTTACCTGGATGGTTACATTTGAGTTGGTTTTCATATAGACTTCGGCCCACCTCTGTGCAAGGATAACCAGGGTATCCGAACCTTTAACAGTGATACGTTCCGGTGCAGCAACGAATGCGAAAGTGATGACACCAAGCACAACTGCAATGATCGATAACTTTAAAAAATTGAATGATTTCATTGTTTTTTATTTTAGAGTTAAACTCTTATTTTATAATTGTATAACAATTGCTTATTTGGATGCTTAGAATTTAGCCTGGATTCTTAAGGTGAATACGTTCTGGTTGATAACCTTTCCGTAATCCAATCCTTTGGCAACCTTCTGTCCGTCGGCCTGGGTATAATCTTCAGTCAAAAGACCAAGTGATCCAACTTTTTCATTCTGAACAATTTCGTATGCGAAAGTGATTCTCAGGTTGTCATCAAAATAGTGGTGCAAAGCAAAACCATAAGTTGAAGTTGCAAGATCGCCTTTGCCGCTCATTTTGCTGGATAAAGTTGTTGGGTCAGAACTCGTGAATCCTTTAACCTTCACATTTTTTCCCGTGATGTCCGTATTTGGATCGTAGTAATCGTAACGGAAAGCAAGCTGATTCTTTTTACCCAGGTTCTTGATCAGGTAGAGGTAGTAACCTGCAAATTTATTCTGGAAGTTAGCTACTCCTGGTATTGCTGCGGCTGTTCCTGAAGCGGCGACCGGAGAGAAACCAACATTTGCATTTTTACCGGCAATATATTCACCTTTCAAGGATAAACCACCTAATACATCGGCAAACAACTGGAATTCACCACCAACCCAGTTTCTTGTTAATGGATCACCAAATTTGATGTCTTTAACCGTGGTATAGTCACTGCTTAATGTTTTAAGAGCATTTGATTTAAGTGTTCCAAAATAGGCATGAGCACCAAAATCAAGACCACCGAAGCTTCCAAGACTCAAGTTATAGGTTACGCGGGCCATTACATCTTTGTAATTGTCGACGTCTTTATTTTCATTTGAGTTCAGGTTGACACCCGCACTGTTATTAATAGTCAGACCATCTGCTCCGTTAAAAACTGCCAATTGCATATGGATCGGAACGTTGATCGGATTGAATTCCAATTTCGCACCTATCGCACGTTCGCCCGGATAAATTGCCCTGATAACTGCAGAACGTTCTGGTAATTCGCGTTGACTGGATGAATATTCAACTTCGTAGTTGGGACGGTTAAATTTACCGGCGGTCAAACTGAATGCTTTGGTCCAATGGTCATTTAATACGACGTAAGCATCTTTCAATGCAAGGGCTCCCGGTGAAAAATCGGGTTGTAACACAAATTTTACACCATCGGCTGCCTCATAGGTAAATTTTACCCTGACTCTTCTCAGTGAGAAATAGTTTTGAGAAGTAGAAAGAAGTGAAGGACTTTCAAAATTTTGATATTGAGCCTGGATGTAACCCGAAACTTTAATCTTCGTCAGTTTTGACAGATCAGCCTCGTCTGTGGCCACCCTTTCAAGCAGACCGTTTACCTTATCGTCGACAGTTGAAATTTTCTCGTTCAGAGTTGGTTCCTGCGCTTTAGCATTAAAGGCAACCACCAGGAGAAGTAAGAGTAAAATCGAATTGAATCTTTTCATAATTGTTAAAATTATATTTGAAATTAAATACGATGCAAAAATTCCTTAATAATGTTACAGGATTGTTACAAATACATTAAACGATGTTACATCTGCATGACATTGGTGTTGCATGACAATCTGAGCCGCAAGGCAAAGCGCCCTGCAACTATTTATATCAAATGAATGTTATTTATTAGTTCACAATGTAAACCATTTGATATTTAATTTATCTTCGCACGTTAAACAGCAATGGAAAAAATACAGAATATCCAACCCATCGGCAGGATACTTTCACATACGGGCAGGAGCTTTTTACAATTACTAAACGAGAAACTCAATTACCTGGATATCGAAAGATCTTACTATGCCTTGATTCTGATCGATCTTGGACATGGTGAACTGACGCAGACGGAGCTAGCCTGTCAACTTGAAACCGATAAAGTAAGTATCGTCCGGATTGTGGACTACCTTGCTGCGAAAGGATATGTAAAGCGGGTAAAGAGTGCTGTTGATGGGAGAAAATACTGTCTGACATTAACAGGTAAGGCAAAAAAAATATTACCGGGAATTAAAAAATCAATGGAGGAGGTAACGGCTGTAGCGTATAACGGTCTTACCGAATTACAACAAACCGAATTTATTTCTATTCTTGGCATCATAAAAGATAATTTAAGCAAAGCAAATAATACCGGATCATGAAGTTAACAAGATTAATTAGTGCGATGATCGTACTCTCATTTTTCATTTCCTGTAAATCCAAAAACAAAGTGCAAGTTGTGGCAGAGAAACCTCCCGTAATGGTTGAGGTGATTGTTGCCGGCGCCGAAGATGTAGCGAGCAACCTGGAGGTGAACGGTTCCGTTCTGTCGAACGAAATGGTGGAACTTCGCCCTGAGATTAGCGGACGGCTTGTCTACCTGAATATTCCTGATGGTGCATCTGTTAAAGCAGGCACTATCCTTGCGAAAGTGAACGATGCCGATTTACAGGCGCAGCTTGAACAACAGAAGATTCAGCTCGATCTTGCCATCAAAACCGAAAAGCGGCTGAGCAACCTGTTAAAAGTAAACGGCGTAAACCAGGCTGATTACGATGTTGCCCTGAGTCAGGTGAATACTTATCAGGCGAACATTAAGGTTTTGAATGCGCAGATTGATAAAACAGTCATCAGGGCTCCCTTTAATGGTGAACTTGGAATACGGGTTGTAAGTCAGGGCGCCTATGTAACACCCCAAACCCTGATTGGTACCTTGCAGCAAACCGACAAGGTGAAAATTGATTTCACAGTACCTGAAACCTACGCCACCATCATTAACAAGGGTGATAAGGTGAAAATTCAAACCAATGCATCTGCCGAAAGCATGGATGCAATTGTGAGCGCAATTGAACCCCAGATCAATTCGGTAACACGTAATATAAAGGTAAGGGCAATGCTTTCGGGTGGAATCATCCATCCGGGGTCATTCGTAAAAGTACTGTTGAATCAAAACAGAAAAGGGATCATGGTTCCTACCAATGCGATTATTCCTGATGCCCTTTCGAACCAGGTGGTGGTCGTGAGAAACAAAAAAGCGGTTTTCGTGAATGTTGAAACCGGATTGAGGAATGCCACTTTGGTTGAATTGACAAGTGGTGTGAATCCCGGCGACAGCATTATTGTGAGTGGAATGTTGTTCGTGAGACCCAATGCCGCCATAAAGGTCAGCAGGGCCAGAAAATTGAAAGAGAACAATTAAGCACCACTATTCAGTCAAACTCTATTCTTCGTTAACGTGAATATATCAGAACTTTCGCTCAAAAGACCCGTACTGGCAACAGTAATGAGTTTATTCCTTATCCTGTTCGGGGTAATCGGTTTCAATTTCCTGGGTATTCGTGAGTTTCCGGCCATTGATCCACCTTTAATATCGGTAAGCACTTCGTATGCAGGTGCAAATGCCGATATCATCGAAAGCCAGATCACTGAACCGCTCGAAAAGTCAATCAACGGTATTCCGGGAATCCGCACAATTACCTCCTCAAGTTCGGTTGGCAGCAGTAATATTTCTGTCGAATTTAACCTGACAACGAACCTTGAAGCAGCAGCCAATGATGTTCGTGACAAGGTAAGTCAGGCTACACGCAATTTACCCCAGGATGTTGATGCACCTCCTGTAGTTACAAAAGCAGACGCTAACAGCGACTTTATTATTTTAATGGCCGTCCAAAGCCCGAGTAAAGGTCTGCTGGAGCTGAGTGATTACGCCGAAAATGTACTGCAGAATAAGTTTCAAACCATACCTGAAGTAAGTTCCGTAAATATTGTAGGCCAGAAGAGACCTGCCATGCGGCTCTGGATCGATCCCGACAAACTGAATGCCTATAACATCACCTTCAATGATATAACCACAGTATTAAATAAGGAAAACGTCGAAGTCCCTTCCGGGAAAATCTATGGCAGCAAGACGGAACTCACCATCAGGGCGCTGGGCCGTTTGACGACCGAAAAAGATTTTAGGGATCTGATTATCCGCGAAGACAATGACGGTATTGTGCGGTTAAGTGATGTCGCAAAAGTTGAACTGGGACCCGAACAATACGAACAAAGCTGGCGTCTCAATGGGGTAAGTGCCGTTGGATTGGCCATCATCCCTCAGCCTGGCGCGAACTATATTAATATATCGGATGAGTTTAACCGTCGGCTTGATGAAATTAAAAAGTCGCAGAAAAACGATATTCAATTTACAACCCTTTTCGATAATACGCTCAATATACGCCGGTCATTGAATGAAGTGAAGGAGACCTTACTGATCTCGTTGATCCTTGTGATCCTTGTGATCTTTTTGTTCTTCCGGAACTGGCTGATTGCTATTCGCCCATTGATCGATATCCCAATTTCGCTCATTGCCACTTTCTTCGTGATGTACCTCGCCGGATTCTCCATCAATATCCTTTCATTGCTGGGGATTATCCTTGCAACAGGATTGGTGGTCGACGATGGTATTGTGGTAACAGAGAATATATTCCGAAAGTTCGAGGGGGGGATGCACATCCACAAAGCCGCACTCGAAGGGAGCAAAGAAATCTTTTTTGCGGTAATTTCTACTTCGATCACACTTGCCATCGTCTTTTTGCCAGTATTGTTTCTGACAGGTTTTGTGGGGAGTTTATTCCGGGAATTTGCAGTTGTTGTCGCATGTGCCGTGCTGATATCGGCTTTTGTTTCATTGACGATAACCCCCGTTTTGAATGTCTTCCTGAACAGGAAAAATGCCCAGCATGGCAGGTTTTACAATGCAACCGAACCATTTTTTAAAGGGATGGAAAACGGATACAGAAACACCCTCAAAAGTTTTATCAATGTGCGTGGAATGGCATGGGTAATCGTGGTGATCTGTCTTTTGATGACCTATTTTATTGGCAAAAATTTACAAAGTGAGTTAGCTCCACTTGAAGATAAGGGGAACATTCGTTTCCAGATCAGCGGACCCGAGGGTGCCAGTTTTGGATATATGACAAAAGCGGGTGGTGAATTTGGTAATTACCTGATCGATTCAATTCCTGAAGGGAGCTTTTCATTCCTTGCGTTACCAGGTTTTGGAGGTTCCGGAATGAATGGCGGAAGTGGCCGTCTTGGTTTTGTGCCGGCAGCCCAAAGAAACAGAACGCAAAGTGAGATTGTAAAAGATTTATCGAAAAAGGTATTGCGCTTCAACAACCTTCGGATATTCCCCGTCGAGGAGCAAACAATCTCCGTAGGTCTTGGATCACGCGGCGCACTGCCTGTGCAATTTGTGGTGCAGAATTTGGATTTTGACAAATTAAGGGACGTGATCCCGAAATTTCTCGATGCTGCACGAAACGATAAAACGTTTCAGAATGTGGATGTGAACCTTAAATTCAATAAACCGGAAGTAGATATTGTGATCGACCGGATAAAGGCACGCGAATTAGGTTTGACGGTTACCGATATTGCCGGGGTGATGCAGAGCGCATTCAGCGGACGACGATTGGCGTATTTTATTATGAATGGCCGTCAATACCAGGTCATCAGTCAGGTTGGATTAGGCGACCGTCAGCAACCAGCCGATATTTCGAAATTGTATGTGCGTAATAATTTGGGCAATAACATCGCCTTATCTGAAGTGCTGAACATTTCAACGAGTGCAAATCCACCATCATTGTACCATTTTAACCGGTATAAATCGGCAACTGTTTCGGCTTCACTGGCCGAGGGCAAGACGATTGGCGATGGTGTTGCAGCCATGCAGGCGATCGCCGACAAATTGCTGGATGAGAGCTTTCAGACCTCGCTAAGCGGACCATCGCGCGACTTTTCTGAGAGTTCATCCAATACCTCGTTTGCCTTTATTTTGGCATTGATGCTTATTTACCTTGTGCTCGCAGCGCAGTTCGAGAGCTTCAAGGATCCGTTTATCATCATGATCACTGTGCCGCTGGCAATCGCCGGGGCTATTCTCAGCTTATGGATTTTCCATCAAACCCTCAATATCTTCTCCGAAATCGGGATGATAACGCTGATTGGTCTTGTGACGAAGAACGGAATTTTGATTGTGGAATTTGCCAATAAGAAGCGGCAACTTGGACTATCGAAGTTTGATGCGGTTACAGAAGCGGCAACGCAACGTCTACGTCCTATCCTCATGACGAGTCTCGCAACATCACTTGGCGCATTACCAATTGCCTTGAGCCTGGGCGAAGCGGCTTCAAGCCGTGTTCCATTGGGTATTGTAATTGTAGGTGGTATTATATTTTCACTGATCCTCACTTTATTTGTAATCCCGGCCATCTATACTTTTGTATCATCCGGAATACATAAAAGTGCAGAGGAAGTTGATAATCAGTTTAAATGATCGATCATGAATAAGATTTATCTATACATCGTATTTTTCCTTCCGCTGCTGGCGACAGGACAGGCAACCATTACCTTGAAGGGGGCGATTGACACAACGCTCAGAAAGAGCTTTGACATCCGGATAGCCGGAAATCTTGTCGAAATCAACAAGATCAATAATACCTATGGCGTTGCGGGTGGTCTGCCTTCTGTTAATGCCAGCGTAACGGATAATGAATCTTCCACGAATGTCAAACAGAAACTGAACAGTGGCGTGGAAATCAACAAGAGCAGTGCCAGCGGAAATACGATGAATTCAAGTTTCACAGTCGGGATGGTGTTGTTCAATGGTTTTAAAGTCATGGCCACCAAAGAGCGGCTGAATTACCTGCACCAGCAAAGTGAACTGCAGTTAAACCTTCAGATTCAGAACAGCATCGCTGCTGTAATGGCCAAATACTATGATATCGTAAGGCAGCAGGAGTACCTGAAGATCATTCAAACTTCTATGGATGTTTCCCAAAAGAAACTCGATATCGTCACCGACAGAAAGAATGTGGGGATGGCCAACGATGCTGATTTTCTGCAGGCTCAGATTGATGTTATCACGGCACAACAAAGTATAAAATCTCAGCAGTTGGTCGTCGACCAGGCGAAAACAGATCTTCTGCAGCTCATGAGCCAGAAGCTGTACTTTCCCTATTCCGTGATCGATAGCATTATCGTTGACCGGTCAATTCAGTTGAATACAATTACCACATTTCTGACCCAGAATCCGCAATATCTTTCAGCCGAACAGCAGATCAAAATCAATGAGCAAATTGTAAAGGAGGTTTCCGCTTTGCGCTACCCTTCGCTTCGGCTCAATACGGGTTATAACCTGAACCG
>JANYLE010000250.1 GCA_025363795.1 Mariniphaga sp.
CCAAAATCGAAGGTTCTGCTGCTGTACTCTATTTTTGGTGCGTTGGCCAGATCAGCCTCGCTGAGTTTTGAAAAATCCTCCTCAATGGTTGCACTTACTTTTATAAAATTGTCATATTTTTTATCACCATTGAATGACAAATAGATGCGATTGGTGACATAGCCATAGGTAGCGTTTTTTCCGGCATTGAAAGCAATCAGAAAATAACCTTTCGATTTAGGAGGAATAACATTGGGAAATGTTTTAATCGTAATATGGGGCGGTATTATTTTGAAATCAACAGATAACGGCGACGATCCCGGATTGTAGAAACGAAGCGTATCGGTTTTCACCTCATCGTTTTTGATTTTCACAAATGCTGATTCGTTTGCTGCCAACCGGATTTGTCCAAAGTCAACAGGGAATAACTCTGCGATGCCTAACGTTTTGGCGATCACGTCACCTGTGATGGTTAAAACGACCGCTGATTTAGGAATATTCGCATTGACCGTGATACTTTTGGTAAAAATTCCTGGACGTTGTTCCGGATTGTAGGATACTTTAATAATTCCAGTTTTGCCTGGCAGAACAGGCTCTTTACTCCATTCAGGAGTAGTGCATCCACACGAAGCAGCAACACCATGAAGGATGAGCGGTATTTTTCCTGTATTTGTAAACTTGAAAGTATAATTGGCAGGTCCGTCCGCCTCTTTGATCGTTCCAAAGTTGTGATCCATTTGCTCGAACTTAATATCGGCAAATGACTGAGCATTAGCAGTGTTTAATGTAATCATCAAAACAAGGAAAGTGATCATTCCGGAAATTCGTTTCATATTTCGATTCGATTTGTTTAACAACTGATTAGTACTTTATCTTTTATATGGTGCAATGCAAATTTATAAAAAATGCACGGAAAGCATTTAGATCCCGGATTCCTGGTATCAGATTAACAATTAACTGTTGTACTCCAAGCTAAAAATATGAATATAACCGACAGAAATCTAAACCCGGATACTTCAAAGGCAAAGGTAATAGCGCCATTCTCCACCAACTGACTGACATATCGTCTGAATGCATTTCGGATTACGACATAAAAAGCTTGATTCGTTCTAATCCCATTTAGTTGAATCAATCACATTTCTTTTGTCAATGGACAGAGGAAATGTGATTGATTACCTGATAGCTGGTTCTTTGCTGTTATTCGTCTCCGAATAAAACACCCATATTCCTGGCTTTGGTGATCAAGGGATGGTTTGGATCAACAAGACTTAGTTTTCCACCGACTTCTTCAAGCGCGATAGAACCAAGGACACCGCCATGTACGGATACCATTTGTCCATATTCACCTTTAGCAATCAGTTCGGCAGCATATGCTCCGTAACGTGTTGCCAAAATCCGATCCATTGCCGAAGGACTTCCACCACGTTGAACGTAACCTAATCTCGTTTCACGGGCTTCAATACTAGTAAGCTGCTGAATTTTCTCAACAAGATAACCAGCAGCTGAAATATTATCGGGTTTCTTGATCCCTTCTGCGACAACTACGATGGCCGAATTCTTCCCTTTCGAAAACCGGTATTCGATCTCACGGCAAACTTTCTCAATATTGTATCCGATCTCTGGAATCAGGATGATGTCACCACCACCCGCGATGCCTGCATAAAGTGCAATCCAACCGGCGTTGTGCCCCATAACTTCAATTACCATGGCGCGCTGGTGCGAATTGGCCGTTGAATGCAACCTGTCAATTGCTTCTGTGGCAATGTCAACGGCCGAGTCGAATCCAAAAGTTATTTCGGTACCGAAAACATCGTTATCAATTGTTTTGGGAATTCCTATTACATTAAGACCTTCCTGCGCAAGCAGATGGGCAGTCTTCATTGTGCCATTTCCACCAATACATACGACACAATCGAGCTCCAGCTCTTCGTAATTTTTCTTTATTAATCCGGGCTTGTCGTTGAAGACTTCCCCTTTTTCCAACTTAAATGGTTTTTCACGCGAAGTTCCGAGAATCGTCCCGCCAAGCGTGAGAATCCCCGAAAGTTTGTTCTCATCCAATTCGACATACTCTTTTCTGATTAAACCACTGAAACCTGCAGTAAACCCGATTACTTTCATTCCATGGTTCACAATAGCGGTCTTTCCGACGCCCCTAATAGCAGCGTTTAATCCGGGACAGTCCCCGCCCGCAGTTAGAATTGCAATTTTTTTGCCCATAAATAAACGGTTTTATTTAACATTTAAATGAATAACCAAGTCAAAAACTTTAAGCCCTGCAAAGCTAATACATATTTAGCCTGACGAATTTTCATCGTTA
>JANYLE010000299.1 GCA_025363795.1 Mariniphaga sp.
ATTATCAGCCGAAGCAATGTTGGTTCCGATTGAAGAATCGACAATTATTGCGGTTGATTGGATGAATGGCCGCCGGACACCGGATGCAACGCAGGAAGTTACAGGCTCTATAACCGGCTTGAAGTTAGGATCAACTACCCCAAAAATATTCCGCGCTCTTGTCGAGGCAACTGCATTTGGATCGAAAGCCATTGTTGACCGGTTTACACGCGAAGGGGTTGAAATTAAGGAGATCATTGGATTGGGCGGTGTTGCAAAAAAATCACCTTTTGTTATGCAAACCCTTGCTGATGTATTGAATATGCCAATAAAAGTGGCCAGAACCGAACAGACTTGCGCATTTGGTGCAGCCATGTTTGCATCAGTTGTTGCAGGAATCTATCCAAAGGTTGAAGACGCGCAGAAAGCAATGGGAAAAGGATTCGAAAAGGAGTATTATCCCAATCCTGAAAACGCTCTAAAATATGCTAACATCTACAGTAAATATCTGAAAATAGGTGCTTTTACCGAAAAAGAGCTATAAATTTTAATTCAACAGGGATTTTCCATCAATTGATTTGTAATTGGGAATCAATAAGCTGATTCTCTCAAGTAATTAAAAAATAATACCTTGCAATTACAGGTTCATTTAGGAAAATCCCTGTTCCCAGTAAACTCCTCCCCTTTACTTTGACAATCACTTCTATCCTTTAGATGTTGAAAGTTGCCGCCAATTCCCAATAAAAGCCAGTAAATATAAGAATTGCTCAATTCTCTTATTAATTAAACAGAATTGCTAAATTTGTAATCAAAATCCTGCTGAAAAGGTTTATTTTAGCTGCATCTATTTTGCATTACAGATTCAAAAAATTGTAATTTTGGTTGGTTTGAATCTTTAGCTTCGAGATAATTATTATCAACAATTGAGATGTTCTAACTAATAATGATTTAAATCTATCTTCATATAAAATTAATTAATCCAAACAGAGCACTTTTCGATCCTAAATGGTCAATCAATCAACACGTTTGTAAAATGGAAAAGAGAATTCTGGCTTTAATAATTCATCAAGATAGCACGACCATCACGATATGATAATTCCTGAAGATACAACAATCCTGATCGTTGATGATAACATTCTGGTTCTCAAAACTTATGAAGGCGTTCTCAAGAAACGTGGATTTCATGTACTAACCGCCTCAAACGGAGAAAATGCACTTCAGATTCTCGATCAGGAAAAAATATCTCTCATCCTATTGGATGTAATATTGCCCGATATTTCAGGACTGGAGATTTTAAAACTGATAAAATCAAAACCCGAGACCGAGGGTATTTTTGTGGTTTTAATATCTTCTATGGCAACCTCCTCGGTTAACCAAATTGAAGGAATGGAGCTTGGGGCCGACGGATACCTTGTCAAACCAATGCCAGCCTGGGAATTGGCGTTAAGGGTCAATGGCTTTCTGAAGCACAAGCGAACCATCGAGCTTTTAAAGTTCAGCGAGGAACGTTATCGCAGAATTTCAGAAGAAACAAAGGAAGCGCTGAAAGAATCGAACACTTATTTGCGCGCCATCCTGGAAAACAACAGTAACATTTTTGTTGCCCTTGACAAAGATTGTAAAATCCGGTTTGCGAACAAACCAGCGCAGGAGATGGCAAAAATAATCTTCGGCCGTGAACTTATTCTTGGCAGATCAGCACTTTCAATCACCGGGAATGAATTGGTTGATCAGTTTAAAAATGATATCAAATCTGCAATCGGTGGAAAACCAGTCTATATTGAGCGACGCTATCTCCGCGATGACGGATCGCCGGTTTGGCTAGGTATACAATATTCGCATTCTACTGATTATGACAACGTAACGCTTGGGGTATTTATGGTTGTTTCGGATATTACGAAAAGGAAAGAATCCGAAGAATTAATACTGAAATACCAGACAGAACTTGAACAAAAGGTTGAAGAGCGAACATCGGAACTCAAAAAATTAAACGAGGGATTACGCAAGGAGATAGAAGATCGCGAACGTGTTGAACAAGAATTATTTAAACTGTCAAGTGTTGTTGAACAAGCCGCAGATCACGTACTAATTACAAATAAAGAAGGTATTATTGAATACGTGAATCCTGCATTTGAAGCTTGTACCGGTTATTCGAAAGAGGAGGTAATTGGTTTAACACCCCGAATTTTAAACTCAGATAAAAACAATCCAAATTTTTCTACAAAACTCTGGGAAACAGTCCTATCAGGTAATACTTACCGGGGAGAAGCAATCAATAAAAAGAAGAATGGTGCGCTCTATTACGAAGCGATGACTGTCACGCCACTAATCGATTCAAATAATAACATCACACATTTAGTCTCCGTTGCAAGCGACATAACCCAACGCCGACAGGCAGAAGCAGACAAAATCGCGCAGGAAGCCGCAATTCAGGCCAACAAAGCTAAAAGCATGTTTCTGGCCAATATGAGCCACGAAATCAGAACTCCAATGAATGCGATTATCGGGTTTTCAGATTTACTCTATGCAAGCATCCAGGATCCAAAGCAGCGTTCGCAGATTGAGGCGATACGGAGCAGCGGTAAAAATCTCCTCCGGTTGATTAATGATATTCTTGACCTCTCGAAAATTGAAGCGGGGAAGATGGCCATCCAAAATGAACGAGTTAATATTCATGAGATTATTAAAGAGGTAAAGACAATTTTCATTCACACAACGAGTGAAAAAGGGCTGCAATTTATAATTGATAAAGCAGAGAATATCCCTTCGGCCTTACTCCTTGATGAAACCCGGATCCGCCAGATTCTCTTTAACCTTATAGGCAATGCAATTAAATTCACCGATAAAGGGGAAGTGGTCCTTTCATTAACGAAAAAGGTTAAAGGTCCAAGCAAGATTGATTTGATTATCAAAGTGAAAGACACAGGGATCGGAATACCCGAAAATCAACAACATTTAATATTCGAAGCCTTTACTCAACAGGAGGGGCAACGTTCCATGCAATATGGCGGAACAGGCTTAGGTTTGACCATCACTAAACGTTTGGTAGAGATGATGGGCGGGAATATCGAGCTTAGTAGTGAGTTTGAAAAAGGGAGTACATTTACCATCACACTACCTGATATCACAGTAATAAAACGGAGTGAAAAGGAACAGGAAGTCAATTCATTCGATCCGTCCAACCTTTATTTTGAAGATAGCACGGTACTTATTGCAGATGACAATCAGGAAAACCGGAAGTATTTAGTTGATTTACTAAATATATATCAACTAAATGTTTATGAAGCCGAAAATGGTCTGGAAGCAATTGAAAAGGCAAAACTATATTTGCCGGATGTTATACTTATGGACTTTAAAATGCCAGTAATGAATGGCAGGGAGGCCATTGAGCAACTTAAGAGTCAAAAAACCACCAATGCAATTCCGATCATCGGTTTATCCGCTTCGTCGCGTGAAGTACTTGAAGAACAGAATGGTATCGGCATATACGATGAATTTTTACTGAAACCGATCAACGCTGGTGAGTTGCTGGAGCTTCTTAAGAAATATCTTAAATACCATACGGTTACAGGATCAAATCAACCAGAATCAGCCACCAATACAGATACAAATCAAAATTTGACGATTGCTCAAAAAACAAAATTGCCGGATCTTATCTATATTCTTGAGAATGAATATCATGTATTATATACTGATGTGGCGAAGAAACAAGTTATCGGTCAAATAAAAACATTTGGAGAGAAACTCGCTAATTTGGGAAACCAGTGGTCGAATCCAATTATTACAGAGTTTGCAAAGGACCTTTTGACCTATGCCAATAATTTTGAAATCAGTCAAATGATGAAAAAGCTAAAAACATTTCCTGAAATATTAAACAGATTAAAAAAACTGATGGAGGAGTAACTAATGAATGATATTCTAAAAGATTTTAAAGTTCTGGCCGTTGACGACAACCCGAGTAATATTCAGGTAATCGGTAGTATTCTGATGGAGGCAAACTACGAGGTGGGTTTTGCCATGGATGGCAAGCAAGCACTCGATCTGTTGAAAGAATCAAAG
>JANYLE010000320.1 GCA_025363795.1 Mariniphaga sp.
AAAATCAAAACGATATCGCAGGATAAAATATACAATGACCGGGCTGTTATAGAGATTGAAATTGCCGGTTATAAAATTCTTGGAACCTTACTCGAAGCATTTATCACAGCAGTTGTTGAGCCGGATGCCTTCTTATCAAAAAAATTACTGGCGTTGATCCCCTCCCAGTATAAGAATACGGATAAATCAATGTATGGTAAAATTCAGTCAGTAGTTGATTTTGTGGCTGGGATGACCGATCTTTTTGCACTCGATCTTTACCGCAAAATCACCGGTATGGAGTTACCCGGCATTGGTTAACAATAGATTAAGAAGATCACAATGAATAAGTCCTACAATCTAATGAAGAGTATATGTTAATAATTGCGATATCATTTATTTTTGCAGCCTGTATCTTTTATTCAATCGGCGTCTGGGCTGAGAAAATTCAAAAACGACTAAGAAGCTGGCATCTTGTTGTTTTTTGGTTGGGACTTATCAGTGACACGATTGGGACCGGAGCAATGGGAATATTATCGGGTTCCATGTTTAAATTCAATTTTCATGGAATCACCGGCATGTTAGCAATCGTCCTCATGTTGTTCCACGCTGTCTGGGCAACCATCGTGATTGCAAGAAGAAATGAATCGATGATCTTACAATTCCATAAACTGAGTTTCGTTGTTTGGCTGATCTGGTTAGTCCCCATGATTACAGGCATGATTTTCGGAGCTACCGTGTAATTTTATTCACAAACGACAAAATAGAACATCTTCCGGCATTTTTTTGTCAAATAAGAAGCGAATAATTGTCTTTTTAATACCTTTACAGCAAGCATATCAGATACAACTTCAAATCCTCAGCTTATGCTTCGCAGGATATGATCTTCCGCTGAAAACTGACCAATGCAAAAGGACTAAACTGATGATTTATGGAAACTAAACAAAATGCAAATTCGATTCACATTTACTTTCTTACTTTGCTCCGGATTGCCATTGGCTGGCACTTTCTGTATGAAGGCGTTACAAAAGTCATAGATGTAAATTGGAGTTCAGCTCCTTTTCTGGCAGGGTCAAAATGGATTTTGGTTCCTGTCTTTCACTGGATGGCAGGAAGTGAACTAATCATTTCCCTTGTCGATGTTCTGAATATCTGGGGAATGATCCTGGTCGGAGTTGGATTGATGCTCGGATTGCTTACGCGATGGGCGTGTGCCGGCGGTGCTTTAATGTTGCTGTTCTATTTCGTTGCCTACCCACCGATTCCGGGCTATACGCTTGGAGTTCCGGTCGAAGGGAACTACCTGTGGGTGAATAAGAACCTCATTGAAATGTTCGCTTTGGTAGCATTTGCTTTTACCTCCCCAAATTTCATGTTCGGTATCGACCGTCTTTTTACCCATTGGAAGGACGAAAAAGCACGTCAGCCTGTACCCGACCTTCCCAAAATCAGCACCAAAACCAATAAGCGTCGCGAAGCCATCAAAGACCTTATTGCTGTTCCTGCAATCGGTGCTTTCGCATATGCCCTTTACAAGAAAAGAAACTGGGATAGTTTCGAAGAAAATTTGCTCAAGGTTGACGGGATTGATGCCAACACAAGTGCAACATTACTTAATTTTAACTATTCAACGCTCAACGACCTTAAAGGACAAATCCCTAAAGGGGCTATCAATTATACCGATATAAACGGGCAACCGGCTCAGTTCGAATTAAGCCGGTTAATCATGGGAGGAAACCTTATTGGCGGCTGGGCACATGCCCGCGACCTGATTTATGTCTCAAAACTTGTAAAAACCTATCATACCGACGAAAAGGTAATGCAAACGCTTGCCCTTGGAGAAAAATGCGGGATCAATTCCATTATCTCCAATCCGCAGCATGGAAGGATTTTCCAGAAGTATAAACATGAATTCGGTGGTAAAATAAAGTTTATCTCCGATTGCGGCACGAACCTCGATTTTCAGAAAGGGATTGCCCTTTCATTGGCTTCCGATTTTGATGCTCTTTATTGTCAGGGTGAAATTACAGATCGCTGGACCAATCCAAAATACGATGACGGTACAGGCAAAAAAGTTGCCGAACGAATGGACCTGATCCGCCAGGGATTGGAAGATATCCGTAGCCATGGAAAACCTGCAGGGATCGGTGCACACAAGATAGAGGCGATAAAAATCTGTGTGGAGCATGGATTAAAACCCGATTTCTGGGTTAAGACATGCCATAATCACGATTACTGGTCGGCAAAAACAAGCACTGAATGGAAAGACAATATCTTCGATTACGATCCGAAAGAAACTATCCGGTTTATGGCAACGCTTCCCGAACCATGGATAGCTTTTAAAGTTTTGGCTGCCGGTGCAATTAAACCCGAAGATGGCTTAAAATATGCCTATACCAACGGAGCCGATTTTGTAGTGATGGGAATGTATGACTTCCAGATTGTTGAAGATGCGAACATTGCACTTGATGCACTGGTCATGGCAAAAGAAAGACCGAGGGAATGGAGGGGCTAAATCGAATTCAACCACCATTAGATTGGTTGGAAAAACATATGGTGATAATACATACTAAAGATAAGCAGCAAATACTGTTACGGAGATTAGAGGTTTCCGATTGTACGAAACTGATTGATTATCATGACCGATTAAGCTTTGAAACAAAGAATCGGTTTGGACCTCACCCTTTCAATGAAAAGACTGTAATTGATCTTTTTGGAAATCCTTCTGGTCATTCAGGTTATCTCGCAATCGACCCGCAAACCTCAGATATTGTGGCTTATTCCATTATCAAACAAGGAATATTGGAACATGATCGCCACCGGTTGCAATCCTATCAATTGGATCTCAATGATGCGACCTATTGCACCTATGCCCCTTCCGTGACGGACTTGTGGCAGGGAAAAGGAATCGGAACAGCCTTGTTTCATTTCATCCTTAAAGACTTGATTCGTTCAATGATCAAAAGCGTTGTACTTTGGGGTGGTGTCCAAAAGGAAAATCATACTGCTGTGAGCTATTACCTTAGTAACCACTTCAGGATTCTGGGAGAATTTGAACATCATGGGATCAACTATGACATGATAATGGAAATCAGCTGAAAATAGTTCAACCCGGGACCGACTTACCGGTATTTTTTTAAACGACAACTCATATTGCGTTCCACATGTGAGCAGCTTCAATTTAATGCCATTGTTATATAATCCGGTAAATCTGCATGATGTCTCTCAGTATCTTATCGAAGTCGATTCCCAGGTCAATCAGTTTGCCCGATTTGATGCCAAAGACCCAGCCATGAACTGGCAGCTGTCGTCAAAAATGAAGTACAGTAGAAACAGGTATTCCTTGTAAATGACATTGTGTTTCGGGGAAATGAGGCAAAAAAAGAACCGCAGATCACGTAATCTGCGGTTCTTTCTTACTTTACTTCTGTTTACTTCTTTACTGGTGCCGGAGCTTCTTTGGTTGTAGCAGCTTTTTTGGTCCCCTTTTTAGCTTTTACAACTTTTTTCTTAGCTGGCTGCTCAGTTTTTGCAGGCTCTTTTTTTGCAGGAGTCTTAACCTGTGCACTTACGCCAACCAAACCTAATACGAATACGAAACTTAATAACAGAACTAATTTTTTCATGGCCGAGAATTTTAAATGTTTTATGCTCAAATATAGAATCCCAATTATGAAGCAATCGTGAAGATTTAAACAGTACAAATTATTTTAACATTCATTAACTAAAAACTTTTTAAAAAACTTCTTAAGATTGACTACCCACCTAACAGATAGTTGGTTATCGCTTTTAAGCAGGAGATCAGGGCCAACAGATAATTCCTTTCTGGAAGATTGGACGTTTAGCCCCGCCCTTTTCAATTCATGTCCCTGCTTCATTAAAAGTTTAATTCAATGATGTAGATTTTAACCCAACCAATAACCATACTTGCCAAATGATCATCGCACCATTTGCTTGATTGGGTTATCATCGTTAAAGGTTATTCTCGTTTATTTTCTAAACTTAGCTCGTAAATAGATAAGAAATGTCATAGTCAAAGCAACGTTTTAGAAATACATTGCATCTACCAAATGACTATACAACTATGAAACCGTGATATGAAAAAATTTATTCTGATTCTTACAACGAGTCTGTTACTCCTGAGCTGCGATGTATTTGACAAGCAAACGAATGCCGAACTTATTTCAGCCAATCCAATGGAAGATTATGCCTGGCTGAAAGCGATGAAAACTACCATGACAAATTGCAGCTGCGAGATCTCAATTATCCAGGGCACTTATAACCGTCGCACCGTATTTTTTATAGCTTTAACAGATGGATTATGTGATGGTATTGACATGCCAACATTATACGATAGCAATGGGAAGGTCGTACGAACATTTACAAGCACCGACTATCGCGAGTTCTATGATCACGTGACGAGTGACAAAGTACTTTACAGATGCAAAACCGTACAATAATCGACTTCCAGCTATGAACTCAATCCCACTTACACTTCCGGATCCAAACAACCGGAATTTCAGGGTAACCGTGCGTAAACGATTAACCTTAAAATCATCTGCAATAATTAAAGCAATGTTTTTTAGCAGCTTACCATCAAGAAGGAAGCTGTTTCGGGTTTACAACAAACAGCAATGGGATTAAAACAAAATCAGGAGCGAAGGTAAGTAGCACGAGATTTGTTAGCAAAATCCGAACCAACGTTTCTGACAAATAAATAATCTGCCGGTATTTAAACAATTAGTTATTATTATTAATTTTGTTGTCCGCTAAACAAAATAACATGATGTATTAATTATGAAACGAAAATTCGCCCTTCTTATTATTGCCGCTCTTGCGGTTATGAACTCTTTTGGACAGGATATAATTACCAAAAAAAACGGAGACGAAGTCAAGGCTAAAGTATCTGAAATTGGTCCAACTGAGATAAAATACAAACAATTTGACGATCAGGAAGGTACGACTATCGCGATTCCTAAAGCTGATGTATTCATGATTAAATATGAAAACGGGACCAAAGATGTTTTTACGGATATTCAGGTCAGGAAACCTGAAAATGAAAACAGCACGGTATATTTTATGCGTTCGACCGGCTTCACCGGCTCAGCAAATGCATTTACCACATTTATAGATGATTCATTGGTTTGCAGGTTGAACAACAAACGTTTTTCTATTCATAACATTAAACCGGGAGATCATAAATTTACGGTCCAATTTGCAGGAAAAAAATCCAAAGCAGGTGCCGAACCAATCAGAATAAAAACTGAATCGGGTAAAACCTATTATATACAGTTAGTCTTTCAGGCTGGCCTCCTCGTGAATAACCTTTTCTGCCAGGAGGTTACCGAAAATTCTGCTCAATCAATCATGCCTGCATTACAGGAAGATACCAAATGCTTTTAATAAAGAGAGTCAGCAATCCTGCTCCAACCAAATCACACTATAAATCAGCAACCAAAATTTTAAACGAAATGAAAAAAGTGTTATTCTTTGCCATGTGCTTGTTTTCTGTCAGTGGAATTCTCGCGCAAGACAATATCATTCTTAAGAATGGGGATGAGATAAAAAGTAAGATAATTGAAGTTGCAACTTCCGAAATTAAGTATAGCAAATTTGAGAACCCCACAGGTCCGGTTTACACCATCTTAAAATCGGATGTGTTTATGATTAAATATGAAAACGGATCCAAAGATACGTTTAACCAGATTGAGAAACCAACGGATAGTGAGCAAGCCAATGACAATCTGTTCACCAAAGGTCAAATGGATGCTTCAAAATATTATAAAGGTTACTCGGGCGCCGGAACAGGTACGCTTGTGGTAAGCTTACTTTCGCCTTTAGTGGGGTTGGTGCCGGCTATAATTTGCTCGTCCACGCAACCGAATGATGCCAATTTAACGTATCCGAATTCTGATCTTATGAAAAAAACAGATTATTATAACGGATATACTTCAAAATCAAAAAGAATAAAATCAGGAAAAGTATGGAAAAACTGGGGTGTTGCATTGGGTGTAAACCTGGTTTTAAGCATCGTTCTTATGTCGGGGAACTAAAGCTATCTACCTGCTGTATTATTTTAATTTGACATAAACAATTAATTTCGTCAATATAAAATCATTAATAAGCAATGACTCATAATATTCAGCCGGTTCTGGTTAGAGCCGATATCTTTTTGTAATTTTGAAAAAAATGTATCTATGGAAGCAGATCATAATGCTCTGATCGAAGTATTTTCAGGTACGCTCTGGGAAGCTGAAATGGTGAAGAGCTTACTGGAAGATTCGGAAATAAAATCGTTTATTAAAAACTCGGTATTGATTGATTATGCCTTCGACCCTATCTATGCCTCCGGGGTAAAGGTGATGATCTTAAGTTCAGATGAAGTGCGGGCTAAAGCAATTGTTGATGATTTCTTTAACAGCAGGAAGAAGGAGTAGAAAAATGGAAGAAGGTATGGAACTAGCGATTTTCGAATTCTATTCCTGATACCGTTGATCTCTTTGACGTAACTGATCTCCAATGCCTATTTAGCCTTACCCGTGGTTGAATAGGTTACTATTCATGTTCAATCATCTTCAGAGGTTTAGTAATTTTATTCTCCTTAAACATTTCATAATAGATTCTATTTTTAAGATAATTGTTGCTACTTTTACAAAACCAAATTCAACTTTTCTCATCATCTATCATAAACTCATTGTGAAGCATACTCAAATTCCAACTTTGTTTAAAGCACTTTTTCTGATCGTTACAATTCTTCTTTCAGCCCAACTAAGTCGATCGCAAGATATTCAGGAAATAAAAGTTACCGGAAGTTTTACAAAAGCCCCCATTCAGGAACTTTTTAACTCACTCGAGAAAAATTATGGAATTCGGTTTTTTTATAAAGAAGACTGGATTAAATCGTTAGAGGTAACAAAGACCTTCAGCAATGAACCGCTGATACAGGTTCTGAATCAAATCTTTGCAGGAAAGAGTTTGATTTTTAAATTTTTCCAGAATAATTCAGTATTCATTTATCCAAAAGGTGCTGACGGACGAAACGGGTTTGGCGCAAATGAATCGCAGGTTTTGGTCATCGGTGACCCGCTCAACCAGGGACGTTATCCAAAAGCGAAACTACAGGGAAGAGTCCTTGACGGCAAAAGCGAAGAAGCGCTCACCGGCGCAGTGGTTTACAATATGGAAACCAGGTTGGCGACAACAACCGATGCGAAAGGGAAGTATCTACTGGAACTTCCTACAGGAGAATTACACCTCAAAGTATCTTTTTTGGGTTACGAAGATTTGAACCAAAGCGTACGCCTTATCCAGAATGGAAATGTCGATTTTGAGCTATTCGAACAAAGTCATGCCATTGCTGAAGTTACTGTGGTTGGCGAAGATGCCAAAGCCACGAAGGCACAAATGAGCATGATCAAGATGAATGCTATCACGCTGAAAGAACTTCCCGTACTCATGGGCGAAGCCGACCTGATTAAAAGTATGGTGATGATGCCAGGTGTTCAAAGCACGGGAGAGATGTCTTCAGGCTTTAATGTCAGGGGTGGAAATACAGACCAGAACCTTGTTTTATTGGATGGTGCCCCGGTTTTCAATACGACTCACCTGTTCGGTTTCTTTTCGATGATCAACCCTGATGCAGTTCAGGATGTAACCCTTTTTAAAGGTGGTATTCCGGCCAGTTATGGTGAACGAATTTCATCCGTGATGGACGTACAACTGAAGGAAGGACGGAAAGAAAACTTAGGCGTCAACGGTG
>JANYLE010000345.1 GCA_025363795.1 Mariniphaga sp.
GGTAATCCTTCAGGGAAGATTTCATCCACCTCATGGATAATCACCTCAAAAGGAAGATCCAACCCGCCAAGCAGTTCATGCCTGCGCGGCGATTTTGAGGCTAATATTACTTTATAATCTAATTTCATCATATCCGGGAATATATAAACACAGTAGGCACATTAGGGCACAGTAGATTTTAATTCAGTGAGATTTAAATAATGAATAAAAAGCGCAGCGAACCTTTTCCTGATTCTAATGTGTTCTATTGTGACTAATGTGGTGATTTTAAAACAAATTCCAGTTCATTTTTTCAGGAACGATCCATGTTCCCTGCGCGCGCATCACCTGTTCGAGAACGTCGCGGACACAACCTTCACCACCGTTTTTGTCCGAAATATAATGCGAGATTGCTTTGATTTCGGGTGCTGCATCGTAAGGGCAAACCGGAACACCAACCGCCATCATCGCGGGGTAATCGGGCAGATCATCTCCCATGTACATCACCTCTTCAGCTTTCAGGTTATATTTTTCGATAAAATCAAAAAGGCTGGGCAGCTTTTTCAGCGATCCGGCATATAAATCTTTAATCCCTATTTTCTCACATCTTTTTATCATTTCAACAGTCTTGCCACCTGTGATTACACAGACGGGATAACCTATTCTGACAGCGTAAACCAATGCAAATCCGTCTTTCAGGTTCGATGTTCGTACTGTTTCTCCTTCGGGGGTGAGCATCTGGGTTGCAGTGGATATAACCCCATCCACGTCAAATACAAATGCTTTGACCTTTGTCAATTCTTCTTTAAAAAATGTCATTCTAACTATTTAATTGTATGAATTATTCTTTCGCTGATCGTCTCGTAGAGCGCTTTCAGGTCAGGATGATTTTCGAGTAGTGCCAAATGCTTATTCATAATGTCCTGATCATTTCTGCTGGCCGGCCCGGTTTGTGAATTGCCGGGCGATTGTGCAACCGCTTTGGCAGCTGTTTCGAGGATCAGCGGTTTGAGGATATCGAACTCAATCCCTTTCTCCTGTAATAACGCTTCCCCAATCGCATAGAAATGATTGACAAAATTGCAGGCGAATACTGCTGCAAGATGAATTTGCTGCCGTTGGCCGGAATCGATCAGTTTAATATTGCGGGATATCGATTGCGCTAAATTGGTCAGGATTTCGAGATTTTGGGGCGTGTTCGCTTCAATGCAGATAGGGACTTCGTCGAACACCACCTTTTTAGCAATTGTAAAAGTCTGAAAAGGGTAGAATACGCCAAAGTTGGTGCAGTACCTGGAAAGAATATCCATCGGGGTGCTTCCCGATGTATGAACAACCAACGCGTTACCCCATGAATGTTTTGCAAGTATCGCTTCGATGGCCTTATCGCTGACCGCGACAATGTAAATATCAGCTTCGGAAACCAATGCTGACAGATCAGTCGTGGATGGGCAGTTTAATTTCGACGACAGATTGGTAGCGCTTTGTGCCGTTCGCGACCAAACCTGAACAATATGGTGACCTTTTTCCGAAAGAGCCATTCCCAATTGTGTCGCAAGATTTCCTGCTCCGATTAAACAAACCCTCATGTTCTGCGAATTTTTCACAAAAGTATCTTTTAAAGATCATTTTACCACCATTCGGGATGAATCATGATGTTTTACCTTGCTGCAAATCGGCACAAAAAGCGAAGGCGTCCATTGGAACGCCCTCTTTAGTTATTTTGGTTGAATAACTTACCCCTTATTTCTCAATCAATATAAAAAGCTCTTCCACCTTTATTTCAAAAAACCGTGCCATTCTGATGGCCAGGATCGTCGATGGGACAAATTTGCCGGTCTCAATTGTATTAATGGTCTTTCGGGTTACCCCGATTTTGGCAGCAAGTTCTTCCTGCGTGATATTTTTCATTGCCCGCTGGACTTTGATCTGATTCGTGAATTCTGCTGTTTCCATGCTCAGGCACGATTGAAGATTAATTTCGAAATCAATACAGCCAGGACACCAAAGTAGAGCGTTAGTTTAGTCACAATCACTGCCGGAATCGACGTGTACAACGAGAGGACGAAAAACAGTAACGTGAGACCGATAACCACGAAATAGCCAATCTGAAAGGATTTAATACGGTTATGCAGATGCAATTCGTCGTCCAAAGCCTCTTTCATTTTGTTGTCCCAGTTTAACTCGCGCTTTAATTTCACAAACCGGATGGTGCTGACAATTAATAGGAACCAACCCAGCAATCTGATCCAGGAAATAAAGCCCGGGACTTCCGGTGTAGAAATAAAATCTGTCAGAATGTAGGTGCCGAACCAGATGGTCCATCCAATGGTGGACCATTTCATAAAATCATACCGCGATTTGTCCAATTGCTCAATAAGAGAAGTCTCCATAGTTTGTGTTTTAAATGTAACCTTAGATGATCTATATATAACCTTAAGGTTACAAAACAACTACTATTTTTTCAATTGAGCAAATAATTTCAAACTATTTTTTTATTTGAATATAGAGAAAATTTAAATTGCTCCTTTTCTGTGATCTGATGGGTTGGTCTTCAGCAGACTAATGTTGGGTAGGTCTCCACGGATAAGTGGTTTTTCAGGTTTCGGGTACCCTTCAGACAGGGGCAGTTTGCGTAATAGTTTGAATTCCTACAGTTTTTCTGCTATATTTGATTCAAGGTATATTTTTACTTTAAAGATGAATTTTTCATAATCCAGATATTGCCGTTGCGGTATTTGTCAAATAAAAATCCAGGTATGGTAAAAAAACTATTGATGATTACTGCAGTTTTGTTCCTGACTTTATCCTTGCAATCCAAAACAAAAGTAGCTGATTCAGAATTGGATAAGGTGGCAAATGAAACACATGGTTTCGATAGGGCTGACGTAATCGAATATGCAAAGAAATATTTGGGAATTCGTTATCATTATGCCAGTAGAGATCCTAAAAATGGTTTCGATTGTTCCGGTTTTGTGAGTTATGTATTTAAAAAGTTTCATGTTGAGCTGCCCCGAAGTTCCAAAGGATACGCAGCTATAAAATCCAAATTGAAACCGGAAGAGTTTAAAGTCGGTGATGTTATCGTTTTTTATGGATTTAAAAACAATAAAAGTATTGGCCATGTTGGTATTATCTGTGAAGCCAATGGCATGAAATCCAAATTCATTCATTCCTCTTCGGGCAACCATCGGGGAGTTACAATCAGTGAATTGGGCTCCAGAATGTATACCAATCGTTTTT
>JANYLE010000350.1 GCA_025363795.1 Mariniphaga sp.
GGAAATCGGGTACAATCATTTTACTTCCGAAACCCTCACAGGGATAATCATTTTAATTATATTGCTGACAATCTCCGCTCTTATTTCAGGATCGGAGGTTGCCCTTTTCTCGCTTGAGCCAAAAGAGATCAAAGATCTTAAGTTGAATAAGAAACGTTCTGCCGGGTTAGTTATTAAATTATTATCGGAACCGGAACAATTGCTGGCGGCCATTTTGGTTGGAAATAATTTTGCCAATATCTCCATTGTTCTTCTTACAGCGCATATCACCAATAGTCTGATCGATTTTTCGAATACTCCAACGTTAGGATTCATTTTCAATACGGTCATCATCACTTCCTTGATT
This sequence comes from Mariniphaga sp., assembly GCA_025363795.1. Lineage (GTDB taxonomy): Bacteria > Bacteroidota > Bacteroidia > Bacteroidales > Prolixibacteraceae > JAAFHB01. The sequence goes on from JANYLE010000350.1 coordinate 347, forward strand.
CTCCTTTTCGGCGAAATCATTCCTAAGGTCTATGCGGCACATTATCCCAAGACATTGGCGCTCAAAGTTTCATCGATTATTAATGTACTGGTGATCATTACAAAGCCAGTCAATTTTTTGCTGATTAACTCCACATCTTTCGTTAATAAACGGCTGATCAAATACAAAAAGAATCTATCAATTGATGAGATCTCAAAAGCACTGCAACTAACAGATCATCTTGATATTTCGGATGACAAGGAAATTCTCGAAGGGATTGTGAATTTCGGAAGCAAAGGTGTCAACGAAATCATGCGGTCAAGGCTTGATGTTACTTCTATCGAGATTCACAGCAACTTTGAAAAGGTATTACAATTAATTAAAGAGTCAGGTTATTCACGAATACCTGTATACGCCGAGACACTTGATGATGTACGGGGTATCCTTTACATTAAAGATCTTCTTCCATTTCTGGACAAGAGCGCTGCTTACAGATGGCAACCATTGATGCGGCAACCGTTTTTCGTTCCGGAAACAAAAAAAATAGATGATCTGCTTGAGGATTTTCAGAAATCAAAAGTTCACATGGCCATTGTAGTTGATGAGTTTGGAGGAACCTCAGGATTGGTAACACTTGAAGATATTCTCGAAGAGATCGTAGGAGATATTGCCGACGAATTCGACGTAGAAGAAACGTTATTTACTCAGATCAGTCAGGATGAGTATCTTTTCGATGGAAGGGCAATGCTTAACGACTTCTGCAAAGAACTCGATCTGGAAAATGATATCTTTGATGATGTCAGGGGAGAAGCCGACACATTAGCAGGTTTAATCCTTGAGCTGAAAGGGGAATTTCCGATGCTGCATGAAAAACTAAATTGCAAAAACTTTACTTTTGAAGTTGAAGAGGTAGATACAAGGCGCATTATAAAGATCAGAGTTAAGATTCATCCAACAGAAACAGCCGATTAGCCGAAAGATGGGAAAAGTGAGGTATATATTTATTACGGTTCTTATCGGGTTCCTGTTTGTTTTCGGGTCGTGCAAAAAAGCCTATACGCCCAGACCAAGAGGCTACTTCAGAATTTCATTCCCTGAAAAGAGTTACAAACCACTTGAAATGGCACTCCCCTACTATTTCCAGATACCAACTTATTCGATTACAGGACGCGATTCGATAAACCTGAATCAACCCAACTGGATTACGATTCAAGTGCCAGCCAATCACGCTCAGATTCATCTTAGCTATAAAGAGATCAATAACAATTTGGGGATTTATATCGAAGAGTCGCGGAACCTTGCCTATAAGCATTCGCAAAAAGCCAGTTCAATTGATGAGCAACTTTTTATTAATCCGTCGAAAAAAGTTTATGGCACCATCTACAATATCAAAGGAAATGCCGCATCGCCAATGCAGTTTTACCTGACCGACAGCACAAAGCACTTTCTTCGCGGTTCCTTATACATCAAAGAGGTGCCCAATATTGACAGTTTACAGCCTGTTATCGGATTCCTGACCCAGGATGTTCTTGAACTGATCAAAACGACTGAATGGAAAGAGAGTAAATAATGCCACTCATACTTCACAAAAATATCGGAAACGGAGAGATCGGGCTTTGGAAAATTTCTGAAGAGATTGAAGAGTTACATTTGCTGGCCAAATTATCACCTCCGGATGCAATCACCTATACGGAAATTTCCGCACTGCATCGCAAGAAAGAGTGGCTCGCTACAAGAGCGTTGCTCAATGAACTAATGAGCAATCCACACCTTATTAAATACCATATCGATGGCCGGCCCTTTCTCGAAAACTGCCCGCTCAATATAAGCATTTCTCACTCTGCCGGTTATGTTGTGATATTACTTCATGAGCTTTTCATTCCCGGAATTGATATTGAAATCATAACCAGGCAAGTAGGACGAGTGGCGAGTCGTTTTCTTTCGCCCGACGAGTTAGCCGCCTGCAAAGCAATACCAGAACTTTCCAATCACCGGTTGTTGATGCATTGGTGCGCGAAAGAGGCCATTTACAAAATGGTACCGCTCAGCAACATCGAATTCTCGACCGATATCCGGATTTTAGCGAACGATTTTGCAGCCGATTCGGGTACGTTCCAC
>JANYLE010000369.1 GCA_025363795.1 Mariniphaga sp.
AATCAAAATAATTTTGGTGGCCAGGATATTGGATATCAACAAACAAATTGCAAACAGTATGCCTGCAAACATAAACAAAACGGAAACGGTCTTTTTCATCTTTCTTGTTTTTTACGTGGTATTCAAGCACACGGAGTTTAACCTCAGATTAAGCCGCAAATCTAATAACAATTACACAAACAAGCAATTTTGAGTTTTGAACCTTATAAGATATTGAAAAATAGTCTTCTGTGAATTATAAATGACAAATTGTGTAAATCAATTATCACTATTTGTAACTGACTTGCTACTATTTTCAACTACTTTTGAATGCAAGTTGACCAAATAATGAAGCAAATGGACCAGAACATTAAGGAATTAATAGAAGTATCGAGGTTTTACGGGCGTGACAAAACCTTTGTAATTGCCGGAGGCGGAAACACCTCCTTCAAAAATGAGAACCATATCTGGATCAAAGCCAGTGGGGTAGCGCTCGAAACGATTGATGAGAACGGTTTTGTATGCCTCTCGCGTGAAAAGCTTAAAATCGTCTCAACCAAATCCTATTCTGCAAACGCTGCTCACCGTGAAGCTGAAGTAAAAGCCGATCTTGCGAATGCAATTGTCTCAGCCGGGAATAACCGTCCATCAGTTGAAACTTCAATGCACGAGATCATTGACTATCAATATGTGGTGCATACTCATCCGACCAAGGTGAACGCCCTGATGTGTTCAAATAACGCCCGGGTTGCCTGTAAGGAGCTGTTCGGAGATGAGGCGCTTTTTATTCCTTATACTGATCCCGGTTATATTCTCTTTAAAAAAGTCGAAACTAAAATTGAACAGTTTAAAGCAAAATACGGGAAAGCGCCACAATCAATTTACCTCGAAAACCATGGTGTTTTTATTGCTGCTGATTCTGTTGCAGAGATTAAAACGCGCTATACTGCAATCATGACGAAGATTGATGGAAAGATTAATGTTCCGCTTCCCGGGGATGAATCCAAACCGTTTGATTCTCCCTTATTGGATGCGGTTCAAAAGTTGCATCCGGGATTTGAAACATTTACTGCCAAAGGGGTTACAGACAACTTAGTCCGTCACTTTGCATCCGACTTCAATACCTTCCAAAATGCAAAGACAGCATTTACTCCTGATGATATTGTCTATTGCAAAGCGCATTATTTGTTCCTGCCTGCTCTGAAGAACGATCAGGATCAAATTGATTCGGCCAAAAAATTAATTGCCGGCTACCAGAACAGTTATGGTTATCTTCCTAAAGTTTTAATGGTGGAAGGAGAAGGGGTAATCGCCGTTGAGGAGAACCTTAAGTCTGTCTTAACCGTTCTCGAAGTTTATTTGAATATATTGAAAATCAGCTTTCTCTCTGATAACTTTGGAGGGCCAAAATTTATGACTAAATCTCAGATCGAGTTCATCGATAACTGGGAAGTCGAAAATTACCGTCGTAAGATGGCAAAATCTTAAATTTTATACTATGAATTTACTTGACATCAGTCTGATGCATCCACGTGATCAGATAGTGCTGATTATTAGCCGGATCTATCACAATGGGATGACCACTACCACAGGCGGAAATGTTTCGATCATTGATGAACAGGGCGATATCTGGATCACTCCTTCAGCCGTTGACAAAGGTACGCTTGGACCGGGTGATATTAATTGCATTAAAGCCGACGGAACAATTTTGGGAAAGCACAAACCCTCGTCTGAATTCCCTTTTCACCGTGCGATATACAAGATCCGGCCCGATCTGAAAGCCATTATTCATGCACATCCGCCGGCATTGGTTTCGTTCAGTATTGCGCACGTTATTCCTGACACGAATGTGATCCCGCAGGCGAAATACGTTTGCGGACCAATCGGTTATGCTGATTATGCGTTGCCCGGAAGTGAAGAGCTGGGAGAAAAGATTGCCGCTGTTTTTGCCGAAAACTACAATGCAGTTATCATGGAAAACCACGGAACAGTTGTGGGTGGTACCGATATGAAGGATGTTTATCAGCGCTTCGAAACATTGGAGTTTTGCGCAAAAACAATCATTAACGCAAAAACCATCGGTAAAGTAAAAACACTTACCGACGAGCAGATCGAAGCTTTTGAGGCCCAGATCCCCAGACTTCAGCCCGAAATGACTGAAGTTGTGGAACATCCGTCAGATGAACGTGAGCGCCGCAAGGAAATTATGCGGATTGTGCGTCGTGCATGCGATCAGGGATTGATGATCAGTTCTTACGGAACGGTTTCGATACGGTGGAGAGGCAACGATTTCCTGATTACCCCAACCAATGTTCTTCGTTGGAACATCACATTGGAAGATATCGTTCAGATTAAGGATGGGAAAAGGGAACCCGGGAAAATGCCGAGTCGTGCAACGTGGCTGCACCAGGAAATTTATCGTCGCAATCCTCACGTTAACTCAATAATCCTGACACAATCACCTTATTTAATGGCTTTCGGCGTTACGGGATTAAAGTTTGATGTCAGAACAATACCTGAAAGCTGGATTTTTCTTCAGGATGTTCCCAATGTTCCGTTTGGAAGTCATTTCCAGGGAGAGGAAACAATCATTAATCTGATCTGCAAAGATATTCCTGCTGTAATTATTGAGAATGATTCAATTCTGATCACCGGTGACAAGTTGCTTCAGACTTTTGACCGCCTTGAAGTTGCCGAATTCAGCGCTAAATCGCTCACAATGGGCGTTGTGATCGGAGATCTAAAACCAATCGGGGAGCAAGAAATTGAAGATCTGAGAAAGAAATTCCTGAGTTAAATGATTTTTTGACCTTTTTTTGATAGCTTCACCACCTAATTATGGCTGCACCTGAAATGTGCGGCCATTTTTCTATTAATAATTAGTCAGCAGGCAATTGGCAGTTGAGGCATAATATACAATTAGAAGCTACACCCTATGTCTTTAAGTCGATTTTCGTAACTGCTGCAATAAAAGATGTTGCATAAAAGTGTTTCTCCGGTTATGATTAAAAATCTTGTCGCTATTCTTTCAAAAGTTGGGCTGAATGCATTCTTCTTTTTGCTGATCGGCTCCATTTTCCTGGCCTGGTTATATCCTTCGCCCGGAATTACGGAAAGTCCGCTCCATTTGCCGGTAATTGCCAGCTACGGTGTTTCGCTCATCTTCTTTTTTTATGGTGCAAAGTTAAGCCCGGAGAGTTTGATCAAAGGATTGAGCAACTGGCGACTCCATCTGATGGTTCAGCTTTCGACATTTGTCCTTTTTCCTTTGACAATTATCGGAATGCGGCAGATCTTTCCCGATTACTTTTCAACCCCGATTGGTTTGGGGATCTTTTACCTGGCAGCTTTACCTTCCACGGTCTCGTCGTCCGTGGTAATGGTTTCGATTGCACGCGGAAATATCGCAGCAGCAATCTTCAATGCAAGTGTTTCGAGTATCCTGGGCATATTTATTACACCATTGCTGATGAGCGGCATACTCGAGCAATCAACCGAAGGTTTCGAGATCGGTCATACAATCCTTCAGTTGTGTTACCAGGTATTATTACCGGTTATTCTCGGTCTCATGCTCCACCATAAACTGGGGAAATGGGTCGCAAGTTATAAAGTAACGCTCCGGAACTTCGATCAGCTGATCATCCTGCTCATTGTATATACCTCCTTTTGCGAATCATTTTCCGGACACATGTTCGACAATTTCTCCGTCTCTGAGATTGCTGTTTTAGGCACAATCATGCTATCGCTCTTTTTAATCGTCTTCGTTTTGATGAATCAGCTTTCGGTCTGGATGGGATTTAAACGGGCAGAGAGAATTACGATAATCTTCTGTGGATCAAAAAAATCGTTGGTCCAGGGAGTTGTAATGGGAAAAGTCTTGTTTCCTGATCAGGCTATTCTTGGAGTCGTTTTGCTCCCGCTGATGATTTATCACGCGATTCAGTTATTAGCCGGTAGCGCAATTGCAAAAGTTATGGGCGAAAAAACTGAAAAAAAAGAGGGTAATGAAGATATTTGAGAGGGAGAGAGGGAGATA
>JANYLE010000381.1 GCA_025363795.1 Mariniphaga sp.
GTGATAATTCAGGAATAAACAAATCGAAATAGCTTTTCCTTAATACATCGTCGCGTTTATAGCCAAGAAGTCTTTCGGCTTCGGGATTAAACTCAATTACTTTCCCATCGGATGATAAGCCCAGAATGACACTTTGTACAGCATGAATAAGCGAACGAAGCATCATTTGAGACTGTTGCAACGCTTTCTCGAGTTGTTTTGAATTGGTAATCTCGATAAACGTAATCACTAACCCATCAATTTTATCTTCGAAGGTTCGGTACGGCATAATGCGAATGTTGAACCACCGCCCGTCGCGCGTAGCAACTGGTTTCTCTACATAAACGAGGGTGCGCAATACTTCCCTGGCATCGTCATACATTTCTGGGTAATTCAGATCGGTTACCCGATCAGTAAAGAGCCTTCCGATATCACTTTGTATCAGTTTGAAAATTTTGGTCGCAGGAACAGTGAACTTCCGTATTTTCAACTCCCTGTCGAGGAATAAAGTGGCGATTTCAATGCTGTTGAGGAGATTATTCATATCGTTATTTACCCTCGAATAATCATCTACCTTACTTTGAAGTTCCGCATTCACAGTATGAAGTTCTTCATTCAGGCTCTGCATTTCTTCCTTCGAAGTAGTCAACTCCTCGTTGGTGGATTGCAACTCTTCATTCGTGGATTGCAACTCTTCGTTGGTTGATTTAAGTTCTTCCTGAGAAGTCTGCATCTCTTCATGTGTACTTTGAAGTTCTTCTTTAATACGTTGTATTTCGATTTCCAATTCTGCTTGAGCAACATTGACGGTGCTTCTTTTCCCTTTTGATCTTGGAATTTTTGGTTCTATATTCGGGACTCCGCTAAAAATCACCAGTATCCTGCCTTTTAGTGTTGCCGGTTTTTCAATTTGTTGAATTGTGACATCTACTAATTGAGTTCCTCCATTTGTTCCGACAGTGACATTGTGCAAAATTAATTTTTCGTAATTCTGCATTGCTTTCCGGAAAGCAATGGGAAGTTCGTTGCGCAACCCTTCTCGTGCCATGGCAAACAGGTTCATATTCGCCTTTCCAGCGGCCGGCTCCAGGTATTTTCCTGTACTACCTGTGATGTAGAGGATATCTCCTTTATTGGTTACCAGTACACTGGCCGGAGAAAACTGCTGTAAAAGCAACTGATCGGTTAGTGTTTGTATATTATCGGGGACTTTCGTCAAAAGCGGGTTTTCTACCAAACCGGGTTTTGCGTGTGAAAATGAGCTTGGAAAATTCAAAAGTTCATCTGTTTTCAAGGCGCCGGAGCGTTGGTAAATTCTTAATTTTGAATCGACTGTTGAGAATAAATCACTCTGGGCTCCATTCGTTTCAGCGCTGCCCAGCAATAGGAGACCGCCGGAATTAAGGCTGTAATGAAAAAGTGCCAGGAGTTTTTTCTGCAATTCTGAATCCATGTATATGAGTAGGTTACGACACGATAGAATGTCAAGCTTTGTAAACGGGGGGTCTTTAATCACGTTTTGGGGCGCAAACACTACCATTTCTCGTATCTCTGCATTTACACGGAATTGATCGTCGGTTTTAATAAAAAAACGATTCAAACGTTCAGACGTTACATCGGCAACTATATTTGCCGGATACATCCCCTTTCGGGCTTTTTCAATGGCACTGTTGTCGAGATCAGTGGCAAATATTTGGAGCGATAAATTCTTATTGGTATTTGCTTTTTCCAGGACTTCTTTAAAAACCATCGCCAAGGAATAAGCTTCTTCTCCGGTTGAACAGCCAGGTATCCAGGCCCTCAGTATATATCCATGCGGTAATTTTGCAATTAGCGATGGAATTGCATTGTCCTTTAACGAATCCCATACCACAGCGTCACGGAAAAAGCTGGTAACCCCAATCATTAACTCTCTGAAAAGGATATCAGTTTCAGTTGGGTTTTCCTGTAAATACCGGACGTAGGATGATATCTTACTGATCTGGTGTATTCCCATACGTCGTTCGATGCGGCGATATACCGTGTTCTTTTTATATTGTGAGAAGTCGTTCCCGGTCTGGGAGCGTAAAAGGATAATGATTTTTTCGAGGGAACTGGTATCTTTTTCCAATCCTTGTTTTGTGTCAACGCGTAAAGATTTATTGGCGAGTGATATCAGCTTCGCGGGTAAATCATTCGCAGGAGCAATAATATCAACCATTACCGCTTCGATGGCACTTCGGGGCATGCTGTCAAATTTTGCTGAAGCAGGATCCTGCACCAACACCATACCAGCCTGTTCTTTGATCGCCCTAAGTCCAAGACTCCCATCGGAACCCATTCCCGAAAGGATAATGCCAATACTTTGATCCTTACGGTCATCGGCGAGCGAACGGAAAAAGAAATCGATAGGCAGCCTTAGTCCGCGCGTTTCAATGGGCTCAAATAAATGTAGTGCATCATTAAGAATCGACATGCTTTTATTAGGTGGAATTATATAGACACAGTTTGGTTTCACTTTCAACCGGTCGGTTACAGTGAATACCTGCATTTCTGTAATCCGCTGGAGGAGTTCACGCATAATGCCTTTATGATCAGGGTCAAGATGCTGGACAACGACAAACGCCATTCCGCAGTCAACAGGTATATTGGAGAAAAACTGTTCCAATGCCTCCAACCCACCGGCCGATGCGCCGATGCCAACAATGGGAAATTGTTCCGCTTTTGGATTAGTAGTGCTTACATTCATAGAATCCTGAGAATTCGGATTCGTTATTTCGGAATTTGTGATCGGTGAATCAGTTTGTTTTTTCATCGGTGTATTATTTCTATTTCTAAGATTCTGGTGGTGAAAAGGGGGAACTTGCCCCAATGAATCGCAATTCTCCTTCAATACCTTAACTTAAAAATGATTTTTTATTTTGCTATATAGATTATCCCGCTATCGGATAAAAATGGTTAAGTTGCTTTTGTTAAGCAAAACTAGGAGTAGCATTACCTGTATCAATTCCTCCTTGTAGGAGGATTAATTTCCCATAGGTTACTGATTTTGCAATGTAATTAGCCACTTTTGTGTATTTCTTCTGATTTGTAAATATTTATAAACGAAATTAATAAAATTTAAATGATTAATATGCAAATTAATCAGAATTCCTCATGTTATAAAATTAATCATTTATACGGAACTTCAAAATACTCGTTTATAAAACCTTATCTCCGGTTTCTTAGGTTACATTGACCATCACTAAACCTCAATCAAGCATTTCGCTTATGCACTTGGGATGGAGGTGAAATGGAGCATCTTTCATTCCATTGATGCAATTAACGAGAAAGCGGATAAAACTAATTTTAATCAGTCTTATCCGCTTCAATTTCTTATGAAGTTCCTATTCTATTTTTTTCAGCAATCAATCTCCTCTCAGCCAAATCACCTTCAATTTTCTCGAGAGTCGCTTCCTTGAGCGGATAAATGATCATGAAAAAAGTTGCAATTAGAGTACCAATTGCAGGTCATACCCTTAACATCATGAACACAATATTGTTCGAATCTTCTTTATGCCTTATTCCTTTTCAGGGTGAGTTGTGCCGAATTTTCCCTGACTTTTTTATCGGAAAGTGGGTAGAAGAACATCCCTACAAAAGCCAGCATACAGCATACAGCAGGCATTAAGCTGATCATGATGTGCTCGCCAAAAATGGTTTCCTGACTCTGCTGCAACGCATTAGGCATATAATGGAACACCGCCAAAATCCATCCGCTCATGGCAGAACCAAGGGCCCAACCCAATTTTTGGGACATGGAAGAGGAAGAGAAAATCAAGCCAGTTGCACGGCGTCCGGTTAGTAATTCCTGATGGTCCACAATGTCAGCAAACATCGACCACAACAGCGGTAGAACATATCCGGCGAAAATTGAGATCATGAACTGGAAAATCAGGATCCAGGTGATGCTGTTCGGTATGAAATAAAAGCCTGTACTCAATATTCCGGCAATTAACATGGCAATCATATACGTTCTTTTCTTACCATATTTTCTGGAAATAGCAGGTGCAGCCATTACCCCGATCAGGTTGGCTGCCTGGCCTACCAAAAAGTAAATAGTAGTCATGTCCCAACCTGTTCCTGCCATTTTATAGTTGGATTGTACATAGTCTCTGAAAAAGTAGATGGCTACGCTATCCCTGACAGCATTGAAAAGCAAGGCAGCTAAACCTGTTGCAACTAAGATCCACCAGGGAGCATTATGAAACAGATCTTTCAAATCTTTCTTGATAGAAACATTTTCTTCGCTCTCAATTTGAGTTACCCGCTCTTTTGTCCAGCTGAAACACAACAAAAACAAAATTACGCAGATCATTCCTATCGCGCCAACACCCATTACCCATCCAGCCGGAGAAGTACTTATTGAAGATTCTGCAGATTTTGCTGCCTGCAAAACACTTTGGTGTCCAAAAGTTTTGGAAAAAAAGTCAATCAGCGGTTGAAGCAACATGAAGGTTATGAAACTACCAATGAACGCAAATGACATACGGTAAGATGAAAGCGAATTTCGTTCGGTAGGGTCGGAAGAAATCGCTCCGAGCAAAGAGGCATACGGGACATTGATCATCGAGTACACGATCATCATTAAGGAGTAGGTAACGTATGCATAAATTAGTTTTCCGGTTTGGCCGAAATCTGGTGCAAAGAACGTGATGGCACCCATTACCGCAAATGGTATGGCAAACCATAACAAGTACGGGCGATATTTACCATAGCGGCTTTTGGTACGGTCGCTGATAATTCCCACAAAAACATCGAAGAACGAATCCCACAGACGGGCAACCAGAAACATAGTTCCGGCTGCAGCGGCTGTGATTCCGAGAACATCGGTATAAAAAAACAAGGAATACATTCCGAAAATCTTCCAGAACATCGAAGATGCTGCATCCCCAAAACCGTAGCCGATTTTCTCTTTCAGGGTGATTTTTTGAATCATAATTCAGTTTGTTATTATTTGGTTTGTTGTTTAATTATAGTTAATACCTCCATTAAAGCCCTGCTGTTATGATAGGGGCATTTCCAGAATCCGGCCTTATCCTCTGAAGTGATGGGTTCTCCATTCTTGTCGACACGCCAAAACCACTCGCCATTAACGGGGTCTATTAAATATTTTTGGATAAAATGCCAGACTCTGACCATTTCATCCCAGTAAACCTCTTTCCCTGTGATTTTCCATGCATAGGTGAGACCTACCAGAGCTTCAGCCTGCATCCACCAATGTTTGTCGGTATCAAGATGTCCCGAATTGGTGTCCTTTTCGTTGAAAACGGAGCCATCGGTATCGCAGCCATCTTTCAATGTAGCATCAACCATACGAACTAAATTATCCTTCACTTCGCTGATTAATAAATCATCTTCGACAACCAATGCCGCTTCATACAATAGCCAGGCTCCTTCGATGTCGTGTCCAAAAGAAATGATGGAAGAGCGGACTGTCCAGTCGAGATCAAAAAACAGGTTGAAATGATGGGTGTTTTTATCGATAATTTTATCCAGAAAAATACGGATTAATGCGTTGGTTTTGGCTCTTAGCCTTTTATCTGGCCAGACTTTTAGCAGATTCGTGTAAGGCTCCAGAATATGAAGGTGGGTATTCATAGTTTTGGGCTCATTCGCATCTTTGGTGCTTAACCTGAAATCTTCAAGCGGACTCCAATCATTTGCAAAAGCCTCCAGGTAACCACCTTCAGCTGCATCAAAGCTGTGTTCTTCGATGAGTTCAAACAACGAGATCGCTGCTTCCAGTGCTTTGTGATTTTTGCTTGCTTTGTAATATTCTGAATAACCATAGATTCCAAAACCCTGACCATAGATTTGTTTCCTGTCATTCAACACTTCCCCTTTCTCGTCAAGCTCCCAAACCAGTCCTCCGGATTGGTGATCTTCAAAATAAGTTGTGATATAATTAAAAGCTCTGTCTGCCAGCCTTAAATAATCCGGGTTCTTCGTGAAATTGTAAGCAGCAGAAAAAGTCCATAAGATCCGGGCATTTAATACTGCACCTTTTGAAGCTCCGTCAATCTGCCTGTTCAGGTAATCGCGCCGCCCAACAAATCCACCAAATTGATGGTCTACTCCAAAGTCAGTCCAGTACTTTAGGATATTTTTAAGCTCCTGGTTCAGTTCTTTCGTTAATTGCTCCGGATTTGGGGTCATAATTTTGGACTAAAAGCTTTATTCTTGTCAATCAGATTGTTTATGGTCTCAACAGAGGCTGCAGATCTGAATTTATCCTGCGGAGAGTTGATGCAATAATCAAGTAATTGATCGATCGTTGAGGTGGCAACATGCATTCTTGTATCAGACGAAGCGTAATAAATATAAACCTCGCCATTTTCATCGGCAATCCAACCGTTTGTAAACACAACATTCGAGACATCGCCCACACGTTCTTCCCCAAGCGGACCAATAAAATGTCCGGCAGGTTTGTGAATGACTTTTGTTGGATCGTCGATTGCGGTCATAAACAGGTAGATTGTGTAACGTAGTCCGGCAGCGGTATTGCGGACACCATGTGCGAGATTAAGCCAGCCCTTTGCCGTTTTAATCGGTGCCGGCCCTTGTCCGTTTTTAACTTCGTAGATGGTATGGTAAACTTTTGCATCAAGAATGGTTTCCTGTTTAACCTCCGCATTTACGATGGTGTCCGAAAGACCAAATGCGATTCCACCTCCTTTGCCTGTGTCGATAAACCCATCCTGGGGACGGGTGAAAAAGGCATATTTCCCGTCAATAAACCAGGGATGTAGTACCACATTGCGTTGTTGACCACCATATGTCATCAGATCGGGCAGTCTTTCCCATTTAATGAAATCTTTGGTGCGCGCAATTCCTGCAGCAGCAGTGGCACTGCTGGTATCTCCTTCAGGAGCAGCAAGGTCTTTCCTTTCGGTACAAAATACGCCATATACATAACCATCCTCATGGACGGTAACGCGCATATCGTACAAATTGGTATCAGGATTTTCTGTTTCCGGCATTGTGATAGGTCGTTCCCAAAATCTGAAATTATCGATTCCGTTTGGACTTTCGGCAACCGCAAAAAACGATTTACGGTCATTGCCTTCAACACGAACGACCAGTAAATACTTTCCGTTCCATTTAACAGCGCCCGAATTAAAAGTGGCATTAAATCCTATCCGTTCCATGCAGTAGGGATTGGTCTCTGGATTAAGATCATAACGCCAATGTATTGGAATATGATTCCGGGTCAGGATAGGGTATTTATAGCGGTTGAAAATTCCGTTTGTGCTGAAACACTTTTCATTCATTCGGGTCAATAAAGCTTCGCTCTCGCTTCTGATGATGGCCATCCGTTCCTGGAATAACTCGTTGCTCATGATTCTATATTAAAATGTTATTTGAAATTTATTTACCTGGATAGAGAGACTTTTTTTCATCCAATTCTTTGTCCATTTTGTAAAAAACATGAAATCAATTGAATGTGCCTTAAAGACAAGTGAAACTCCAGGTTTAATCAAGTATAATTCGTTGAAGGCAAACTTAATCACGAATTTGTCCCATTTATAATAGGATTCTATCTATTAAAGATACTTTCTGATCAGTTGCGCCGCCATAATTGTGATTGTTTTTTTGGCGGAAACATTAAGACCATTTTGCTTTAAATATCAATGCAGGGATTAGCTCATTGTAATATAAGGATTAATATTCGGATTCCATGATTGCTATGGACTATATGATAAAACATTCATTTGTCATGATCAGTTAGAAAGATAAGAAATACAAAATTTATAATGTATGCGGTTGAATGTTATTGCGGTAAAATTTCGGGTGATTTATTTAATACTATTGTAACATCTTTCGGATAAATGTTTGTATTTTCGACTTGAATTTTCACGAAATAACTGCCTGTCGATCGCAACGCTCAATATTCGTTTGCTTTTCAGATTGTATTTTCAATTTATTCCAATTCTTAAATAATGAAGGACCCAATTCACAGGGAGATAACCCCACTCAGCGACAATGACTGTTTCATGGTGTTTGACCGTTACAAGTCTGAATTTACTTTTCCGGTTCATTTTCATCCGGAATATGAGCTCAACTACATCTCCAACGCAAAAGGGGCAAAAAGGATAATTGGCGACCATATTGACGAGATTGATGATCTTGAGTTAGTTCTTGTTGGTCCAAATATCTTTCATTGCTGGGAAGATTTTCACAATGAAGCATCTCAGATTCATGAAATTACGATTCAGTTTCCGGCCGATCTGATAGGAGAGGGACTTCTTTCTAAAAATGTTTTTAAGCCTATTAAAGAGCTGTTTCAGCACGCCCAGCGTGGCGTAGCTTTCTCGCGGCAAACAATTAAGCAAGTTGAGGACAAGCTATTGACAATCAGTAAAAAAAATGGATTTGATTCGATTCTTGAACTGCAATCGCTGCTTTTTGATCTCGCCATATCCCGGAACCAACGGCTGTTGACGAATGCCTCATTTCAGCGGTCCAGTGATTTTTACAATAGTGAAAGCATCGAAAAGATGTATAATTACATCAAGGAGAATTACAATAAAAAGATAAAGTTGGAAGATGTCGCGAAGTTGCTGAATATGTCAGTGATCTCATTTACAAGACTAGTCAAGCAGCATACAGGTAAATCGTTTATCGACTTTTTGAATGAAATGCGGCTGGGACTGGCAACGCGACAGCTCATTGAGACCAATACAAGCGTTGCGCAGATCTGCTTTAACTGCGGCTTTAATAATGTCTCCAATTTTAACCGGATCTTTAAACGAAAACAGGGCGTTACCCCCTCGGAATTCAGAAATAATTTTACCGGAATGAAAAGCATTTACTGACACTTGTTACCTTTGGACAAATTAAAATCGGTGCATGACAATAGAAAATTTTCCTTCTAAACTTCTTGAGAATGCCGTAAACGAATTCTCCAAACTTCCCGGAATAGGGAAAAAGACAGCTTTACGATTGGTGCTTCATTTGCTTAAAAAAGATGTTGATGAAGTTCAGCGATTTAGCCGTTCATTAACCCAATTACGCGAAGAGGTGAAGCACTGTAAGATTTGTCGCAATATTTCCGACTCGGATACGTGCAATATCTGTGGCAACCAGGCACGCGATCACCGGACAGTTTGCGTGGTTGAAAATATCCGCGATGTGATGTCAATTGAGAACACACAGCAATACAAGGGAGTTTACCATGTTTTAGGTGGAATAATTTCGCCTATGGATGGAATTGGTCCTGCAGATCTTGAGATTGATTCGCTTTTAAAAAGGATCGAAACCGGTGAAATTGATGAGGTGATTTTTGCGTTAAGCACCACAATGGAAGGTGACAGTACCAATTTTTATATCTTCAAGAAAATTAAAGCCGGCAAAGTGAAGATTACTACATTGGCACGCGGAGTATCAATTGGGGATGAGATAGAATATACCGATGAGGTTACTTTAGGTCGTTCTATCGTGAACAGGATGCTTTTTGAAAACTTTTTGTGATCTGGCAACAGTGTAAACGGCTATTGATTGATTTACCTGTGTTAACTATTATAATTCATTAACCATTAATAATTAACCATTATGGAAAAGTACCTCGCTAACGATATTATCACCCTTCGCGCAATTGAACCAGAGGATATTGAATTGCTTTATTCATGGGAAAACGATCCAGAAATATGGGAAGTGAGTCATACGCTTGTTCCTTATTCAAAATATATTTTGGCGCTTTATATCAAGAACTCTGATAAAGACATCTACGAAACAAAGCAGCTCCGGCTGATGATTGACACGAACGAAGGGAAAACCGTTGGGGCAATCGATCTCTTTGATTTTGAACCTCATCATTCACGCGTAGGAGTAGGGTTGTTGATCCACAATAAGGAGGACAGATCGAAGGGATATGCCTCAGAAGCACTCGATCTGCTGATCTCCTTTTGTTTTAAAAAGCTGAATATTCATCAGATGTATGCCAATATAGAGTCACGGAACAAGATTAGCCTGGGATTGTTCGAAAAGCACGGTTTTAGAATTTGTGGAACCAAGAAAGAGTGGCTTCGGACTGATTCAGGTTGGAAAGATGAGATGATGTTGCAGTTGCTTGGCTAATATGCATATGGATAATTGACTTCTTATCTCTTATGCGTTTCCTTTAGCCTTCCTTAATCTCATTATAGTCTGGTATCTGCGGTAAAAAGGTGTAAGTGAGTAGCTCCTGATCGAATTTACAGCAATAATGTGTCAAGCCATTAGTAACAATCAGATAGCTAACCCTTAGATCAAGATTGTACCTTGCAATCTGATCGAACACCTGTTGTGATATTTTTACCTCAGGGGCTTTGCATTCAACTACAACCAGTGGACTTCCTGATTTTGAGAACAGCACAATATCGGTGCGGAAATCACGTTGATTAATCCGCAGAGAGCGTTCAATCGCGACTAATGAAGTTGGGAAATGCTTCTCATCAGTAAGATATCGGGCAAAATTTTGTCTGACCCACTCTTCAGGGGTAAGCGCCACCCATCTCCGGCGAAAACCGTCGAATATAAGCTTCCTTCCGGGTTGTTCTTTGGTGCGAAAAGTATATTGGGGCAGATTAAGTACCATTGTTGATATTAATATCGCTCAAATCTAATTTTTATTTTCAATTGAACCAAGAATCTGCAAAATCCAGATAATTTTGTTCAAAATTCAGTTATGAAGACAAAAGAAGAGATTGTACGGAACTGGCTTCCCCGATATACGGGCAGGGAACTTGAAGATTTCACACATCACATTATCCTCACAAACTTTCAGAACTACGTCGAAAATTTTGCTGAAAAGTTTGGTGTCCCGGTAGTCGGTGAGGATAAAACCATGCCCAATGCCAGCGCCAATGGCATTACGATTATCAACTTCGGCATGGGAAGTCCGAATGCTGCCACAATTATGGATCTTTTAAGCGCTATAATGCCTGAAGCGGTTCTCTTCCTGGGAAAATGCGGTGGATTAAAGCGCAAAAGTGAATTGGGCGCTTTGATATTACCTATAGCTGCCATCCGAAGCGATGGTACTTCGAACGACTATCTGCCTCCGGAGGTTCCGGCTCTGCCAGCTTTCAGTCTGCAAAGAGCTGTTTCTTCGACTATCCGTGACATGGGTCTTGACTATTGGACTGGCACAGTATTCACCACCAACAAAAGAGTCTGGGAATACGATGAGCGGTTCAAAAAATATCTGAGCAAAACCAGGGCAATGGCGATTGATATGGAGACTGCAACTATTTTTACGGTAGGCTTTTATAACCAAATTCCAACTGGTGCACTGCTTTTAGTTTCTGACCAACCGATGATTTCGACAGGGGTAAAAACGGCGGCAAGCGATAAGGAAGTGACGCGAAAATTTGTGAGTACACACCTCGAAATCGGTATTGGCGCTTTAACTGAGATTATTAATGAAGGTCGCTCGGTAAAACATTTGAAATTTTAGGGTGTGATCAACAGTTGATTAGGCCTGCCAGTAAACGATTCTATATTATACGTTTTATTTATCATGGATTATAATCAGATTATAGCCGATCTCAAAAGTAAAAATTATTCACCGGTCTACTTTCTCGAAGGGGAGGAGCCCTATTTCATGGATCAGATCAGCGATTTTATTCTTGAAAATGTCCTTACGGAGGATGAGAAAGGATTCAATCAATCTATTCTTTACGGCAAAGACCTGAGTATAGACGCAATAATGACCACCGCCAAGCGTTATCCAATGATGGCAGAACGGCAGGTTGTTGTAATCAGGGAAGCCCAAAATATCAAAAACATTGAAGATTTGGCATCTTATGTCGAGAAGCCATTGACATCGACCATTTTGGTGATCAATTACAAATACAAAACCATTGATAAGCGGAAAAAGCTTTACAAGGCTCTTTCAAAAAATGGGGTCTATTTGGAGTCGAAACCTTTGTATGATAATCAGGTACCTGCATGGATTGCGAAATATTTAAAGGAGAAAAATCTCGGAATCGATCCGCGTGCTGCTCAGTTAATTGCCGACTTTATTGGAAGTGATCTGCAACGCATTGTCAATGAGCTCGAGAAAGTCACCATCTCACTGGTGCCGGGAACGAGTATTATGCCTGATGATGTCGAGAAGAATATCGGGATAAGCAAAGAGTTTAATACGTTTGAGCTTCAGAATGCGTTGGGAAACAAGGATATCCTCAAATCGAACCGGATCATTAACTATTTCATTGATAATGAAAAAATGCATCCACTGACGGTAATCATTGGAATGCTGGCGAACTATTACAGAAAGGTACTTGTTTACCATTCAATTGAGAATAAGTCAGATCGTAACTTAGTGGCACAAAAGCTTGGCGTAAATCCGTTTTTTATAAACGATTACGCAAATGCGGCAAAGAATTACAGTCTCGACAAGGCAATTGCAATAATTTCAATGATGCGTGAATACGATCTTCGTTCTAAAGGGGCGCGCGGAGGAAGCACCGCAAACGGTGATCTGTTACGCGAAATGGTATTTAAAATTTTACATCTATAAAAAATGGGAACTGTTACTTTAAT
Organism: Mariniphaga sp.; assembly: GCA_025363795.1. Classification (GTDB taxonomy): domain Bacteria; phylum Bacteroidota; class Bacteroidia; order Bacteroidales; family Prolixibacteraceae; genus JAAFHB01. The sequence goes on from JANYLE010000381.1 coordinate 12,529, forward strand.
ATTGATTTTAATTATTTCATTGATCTCTGTTCTCGCTTTCTCGCAACCCGCGACCATGGCCCAATTGGAATTCAATGCTTTTCAGATTTATCACCGTAAACAATATTACAGGATGATCACCCATGCTTTCGTGCATGCCAATTGGGAGCACTTAATTGTCAATATGATCGTGCTTTATTCGTTCGGTACCTTGGTGGAGCAATACTTTTTTCAGGAATTTGGAAGTGTAGGTACTTATTATTACCTGTTTCTTTTTTTCGGTTCTGTGATTTTCTCAAGCCTTTTGTCATTATACAAGCAGAAAGACAACTATAATTATAATGCAGTGGGTGCTTCCGGAGCTGTTTCTGCAATACTTTTCACTGCTATTTTTTTTGATCCATGGAGCCCGATTTATTTTTTCGGGATCTTACCTATACCTGGAATCCTTTTCGGAGGGTTGTACCTTTATTACTCGTACTATATGAGCACCAAGAAGATGGATAATATTGGCCATGATGCTCATTTCCTTGGAGCAATATTCGGATTCGTTCTCCCCATCTTTATCAGACCATCACTGTTAATGACTTTCTTTGAAGCGCTTTTTCATCATTCAGCTCAGTGAGGGAAGAAGCTCAGAATTGGAGAAGACCTGAAAGTGTGAAGGAATAATTTAAGAATAAACGAATGAAAGGTGGTTATATCCTTTATAATGGCAAGTTTTTCCGCGAAAACGACCCGATATTTTCGGGGGATGATTTGTACCGGCTGAATAGTTGCATCAGGGAATCGTTCCGGACTGAGAATAACCTGGTTTTATTTGCGGA
>JANYLE010000386.1 GCA_025363795.1 Mariniphaga sp.
CTTATCCTGACGAAACACACAACCTTTGTATGAACTCCGAAGCAGTACTTTTTGGGGCAATCGGTCATCCGCGTTACGACAACGACCCGACCGCAAAGGTTCGTCCCGAACAAGGATTGCTTGCCATGCGCAAAAAGCTGGGGTTATATGCCAATATTCGTCCGGTCATCATCTTTGAATCGTTGCTCGATAAGTCTCCTTTAAAAAGAGATCGCGTCGAAGGGGTTGACTTTGTCGCTATCCGCGAATTAACGGGCGGTATTTACTTTGGACAACCGCAGGGAAGGTCTGAAGATGGGAACACCGCTTTCGACTCGTCTGTTTATACACGTATGGAGGTCGAACGAATACTTGAACTTGGTTTTCAATTTGCTATGAAACGGCGTAAAAAGCTTACCGTTGTCGATAAAGCCAATGTCCTGGCAACATCGAGACTATGGCGCCAGATAGCCAAAGAGATGGAACCCAATTTCCCTGAAGTCGAAGTTGAATATATGTTTGTCGACAATGCCGCAATGCAGATCATTCAATGGCCTAAGCGTTTTGATGTGATGGTTACCGAAAACATGTTCGGCGATATACTGACCGATGAAGCCAGCGTGATTACCGGTTCAATGGGTCTTTTACCATCGGCTTCAATCGGCATTCACACCTCCGTATTTGAACCGATTCACGGTTCATATCCCCAGGCAGCCGGCAAAAATATTGCTAACCCCTGCGCAACAATCCTTTCAGCTGCAATGATGCTCGAATATGCCTTCTCTTTAATGGAAGAGGGAGCTTTGATTCGTAAAGCTGTCGAAGCATCACTTATTGCAGGTGCCGTCACCGAAGATCTGACCGAGGATAAATCCAAAGCCCTGAGCACTTCAGCTGTTGGCGACTGGATCATTGATTATCTGAGTAAATAAAAACATTCCTCAACATCCGCTTATTGGAGACCACCACCCAAGTTGTTGATGTTGTTTTGATACAAAAACAAAAGCGGGACAGCACTTCACAGCGCTATCCCGCTTTAATTTGGGAAGTAATCCAACAACCTGCTGCTTTCCCTGGATAAACCTAAAAGAAAAGGTTACTCAGGACATTCGTAGCATCACCACCGGCGGGTTTTAATCCCATAAATTTGGTAAAAGCCGCTGCTCCAATTGTTGATTTTAATTTTCCGAATAACCCTTTTTGCAAAGGATTAAACTTGCTCAGGTATTCAGCTGGTGCACTCTTTGCCAGGCCAATAAAACCCTGTTTATCCTTCAGAAAACCACTGATTGCACTGGTCAACGCTGGTTTTTTATCCGCGCCAAGCGCTAAACTGCTCATCAACTTGCCAACTACTCCATCAGTTGTCTTGCCAATGTCCCCAATTGGCGGCGGAGCAATAAAATTCTTCAACGTCGTGCCCACCACATCTTTCGAGACGGGCATTTTGGGTAGCGTAACCTGGGCTTCGACCATTAATCCGATCAGCAAAAGCATCAATAACAATCCTAACTTTTTCATGACATTTAATTTTTTAAATTAATAACCATCCTTATGATTCAAATCGACGATCAACCTGCTCTTAATGTTTCCAATTGCTTGCCGTCTGTTCAACCAAGACAGCCACTTATTTCGACGGCTTTTTTATAACAGGAAGCCCTCTAAATATGTTTGCGCAGCCACGGATTTTAATAAAAAAACCCTGCGGAAGATCCACAGGGTTGATTAAAACTATCAATTAATGCGATTTTATCTTTTCTGCGCAGCGGGTACAATCATTGAATTTGCAACCTGCGCCCATTTTTCTGCCAATTGAATCTCTCCGCGCAAAGTAAGACTGTCATATTCTGAATTGTAAAAAGACAGAACCTCATCAGCCTTGTTTCTGTCCAGGTTCGTAAAGACCAGTTCGAGTCTTTCGGTAACGATTTGAGTGCTGCTCCCATTTCCAACCGATCTGTTGGTATTGATGAACCTGCATTTCTGCATTTCTGCCAGGTCAATCGTTTTGGAAATTACATCCTCTCCCGCTTTACGGATAAAAAAGAGTTTGCGGGCCGCTTTGTCGATCCCTATTTCGGCATTGTGCCAAAGTTCATGCTCTGCTATTTTGCAATTGCTTTTTTCAGCCAGGTTGAAAAGTTCCTGTAAAAACAATTTTTCCTTTTTCTTCTTTTTTGCGCTTATTATCAACATGGGTATTACGCAGACAGCCACCAATATGGCTAAAAATATCATTGATCCTGATTCCATTTTTGTTTATTTTTTCGGTAAAACATTCAATATCACAAACCACAACAACAATTTGCTGCCAATGATCTGTATTCCTACAAACTTGATTTCTTTGCTTTAAGCAAAGCAGATGATGCGAAGTGGTTTACCAGAAATTATGGAACGGGAAAATAATATCAACGGGCCGAAACCAGGTGATTTTATTTGTGGCATAGAAAATATACCTGGAGCAGCTGTTTACATGTGTCAATTCGGCACATTTGGTACATGCCAAAAAGATATTCAGCTGATTTTTGAGTGATGTTACAGGAAGCTGATGAAGAATCCGGGCAAAACTTTGGTGTTGAGTTGAGGTACAAACCAAGTCTGAGGGGACGAATGAAAAATAACTCTTTTCACTAACGGGATGATCCGATGAGAAATCGGTTGCAGACGTCAAAATACTACCGCTCCATAGACTGGCTATAAAGCAATAGAGAACAACAAGATGAAGCAACGATGTTATTTTAGCGGACCTCTTCATTTTGCAAAGGTACAACGTTTTACAAGAGTCATAGGCTTGTTTGTAAATTATTTGCCGGCTGCCCTGTTTTGCACACAAAGCGAATCAACCCTAAGACACTCATCAAAAAGCAGTTGTAATTATACTTTCTTTTCAGCTCTTTATTCTCCGGTCTCCTTTTTTATCACTGCTTCAATTGCATTCAACCGGTCCAACGGTATCGAATTGATCATTTGGATGAGTTGCACCGTCTTTTCATTCCGCGACAGCGTGGCAAGCGTTTGTTTGTCGCCGATAGGATCTTTCCGGTCGGGTATCCATTCCAGCAAATCATTTGGCGTGCATTGAAACAGGATGCAAAGCCTTTCGACGTGTTTTAAATTCATCCCCTCAACCTTGTTATTGCTGACCCGGGTAGCAAAACTTGCAGAATAGCCTGCTTTTTTCAGGTAAGTGAAAGGGCGGTCAACACCACGTGCCTTAAAAACTCTCGTAAAATTGAATCGCAGCATAATCATAGGAATTAAATTGTGATTACTAATCTGTTTTAGGAATACAACCTGCTGTTTTAAGAAATGAACCAGATAATAATGGCAATAAAATAGTTCATGATAAAAATAATGACTTTTAAAATCCCATCCAAACCCGGAATCATCTTTATCAACCTGTTCAGAATGACTATTTCACTGTAACGAATGAGAATCTAACGGTTTCGAACGAGCTTCTCATTCGATCAAATTGAAATCACTGTTGTAATAATGGAATTTACTAGTTTTAAAATAAAATTAAGATCTTTTAAAACAGAATTTACTATTCATAGAATAAAATTATTTACTCATAAAACAGAATAAACTAATCCATTTTCGAAATTAACTATTCCCCGAATAAAACTAGATGATCCACTTTTGAAACAAGATCATCTCCGAATAACATTAAATGTCTTCCAAATAAATTTCAAGGTCCATTGCTGATCTTTTGTGCCAGTATTTATGACTATCGGGAACGTCCGAATTGAGTTTTCGATTCAACGATGAGGCATTAGGCCTAAAGGAATTCCTGTTGTACCTCCCGGAATCAGGCTATATCCGTTGGAAGTGCCTGCAGTATCCCTTTGGAGACATAAATGGGACGAACAAATTTCCGTAGTGTTTTAAGGTTGAGTCCAAACCAAATCCCTGACAAAATTGTGATGGTGCCAATGATCAGCAATGTATAGCGAATGCCGATTCCACTTGCGACGCTACCCGTTATGAGGTTACCAATCGGGGTTGTACCCATGAGTGCCATTGCATAAAAACTCATTACGCGGCCACGCTTATCTTCCTCGGCAATCGTCTGCAACATTGTATTAACAGAGGAGAGCAAAAGGATCATCGAAAGGCCGCCAAAGAAAAACACGACCAGCGAAGAATGTATCTTTTCGGAGAAAGCGGCGATCACGATGGCCAGACCCATTACCCCCATGCTTCCTGTAATTATTCGGCCCAGTCCGAGGACTGTCTTGCGTGCGGCCATATAAATCGCACCGAATAAAGCGCCCGCACCCATTGCCGACATCATGTATCCCAGCGTATCGGAACCTCCCAGTAAAATCTCCTTGGCATAAGCGGGTAAAAGAACCGTGTACGAAAGTCCGAAAAGGCTCAGACTGGCCAATAGAATGATCAACATACGGATCGGAACAGATTGAAAAGTATATTTAAAGCCTTCATTGAAGCTCTCCCTGAAATTGGTGGGATTCATGGCAATCTGTTTCGCAGGCGTTTTGATCATTAATAAAGCCCAAATAACTGCAACAAAACTCAGGGCGTTCAGCAGGAAGCAGATTCCCTCACCAACAGCTGCAATTGTGATTCCCGCAATGGCCGGACCCACTAAACGGGCACCGTTAAAGATGGCAGAATTCAGCGCAATCGCATTGCCGAGATCCTCGGGTTTATCGATCAGTTCAACGACCAGTGACTGTCTTGCGGGAGCATCAAAAGCGGTGATGATCCCAAATACAAGGCTTAGGGCAATGATGTGCCATACATCGATGAGGTTAAATAATACGAGAAATGCCATTGTCAGCGCCTGGAGCATAAAGCAAACCTGTGCGATGATCATGATATGAAGCCGGTTGTACCGGTCCGTCAATACACCTGTGAATGGTGCAAGGACAAATGTGGGGATCAGGCTCGTGAAGCCGATCAGCCCCAAAAGGAATACCGATCCCGTGAGCCTGTAAACGAGCCAGCTCAGTGCAATATTCTGCATCCAGGTACCGATCAGCGAAATACCCTGGCCGGTAAAGTACAGCCGGTAATTTCGCGAACGGAGTGATGAAAAGATGTTCGTTATTGCCTTAAATTCTTTCGGTATAATCCTGTCAAACGCCATATTTAACCAATATATTGAAACTTAAGGCAAAAATAGGAAACCCTGATCGTTTTCAACAGGTAATGACTTTTAAATTTGGGATAAGAAATCGTCTGTTTTGGATTAACAATGCAGATAATTTTGGTTTCCCGGAACAGTTTGTGGCCTGCTCCCCAAATCAGGTTGATTCATCACCATTCAGATCATCTGACAACCGGAATCCGGAAGGTTTAATTATAACTTAATAATACTGTTAATTGTATTTTTGGAAGTGTTTGTCCGATCAAAAAAAAGAATATTTTTGACCCTTGTAAATCCTTAAAGAACATGAAAGATAAATCACTATTAATTTCACTTTTCTTGTGCGCAATGACAACAGGAACCTTTATTGCCTGTAACGAAAAAGAGCAGAAACCCGAGGTTCCGGCAATCAATGCGGCTGACCTTGACCCCACAGTTGATCCGGGTGTCAATTTTGATGCATATGCCAACGGCGGATGGAAAAAACTCAACCCGTTACCTGCCGACCGTGCCCGTTTTGGGTCTTTCGACAAATTAGCCGAGACGGCTGAGAAACAATTAAACGAATTGGTAAAAGAAACTGCCGCTTCGAAGAATGAAAAAGGGTCTATTGCCGACAAAACGGCTACCTTATTCAACCTCGGGATGGATTCAGTGAAGCTCGAAAAGCAAGGCGTCACCGAATTGGCTCCTTATTTCCAGGAGATTGAGAAATTAGCAACGATGGATGATGTAGAAATCGAGATTGCGAAGTTTCACACCTACGGTTTTAATCCATTATTCGGATTTTATGGCTCTTCGGATGCCAAAAACAGTTCGATGGTGATTGCCCAACTGACACAGGCCGGTATCGGAATGCCTGACCGTGATTATTACACCAATGATGATGAACGCTCAAAAGATTTAAGGGCAAAGTACGTGGTGTACATGGAGAAGATGTTCAAATTGTTGGGCGACGACGAAGCTACAGCAACCAAATATGCCGAAACCATTATGAAAATGGAGACTCGTTTGGCAAAAGCATCGATGACCCGTCTCGAACAACGCGATCCAAACAAGACTTACAATAAAGTAACGACCAAAGGGCTGATTGAAATCTCACCAGCCTTCAACTGGAACCGTTATTTTGTGGCTCAGGGCGTCGGCGATCCGGGTGAGATCAACCTGAATCAACCTGAATTTATCCGCGAAGTGAGTGCAATGCTCAAAGACGTTCCCGTTGCAGACTGGAAAGTCTATTTACGCTGGAATTTGATTAACGGAACAGCTTCCTATCTTTCGGATGCATTCGTCAACACCAAATTCGATTTCTTCGGCAGGGCAATGTCGGGAACCGAACAGATGCGTCCACGCTGGAAACGTGTTCTTGGAACAACAAGCGAAGCATTGAGCGAAGCAATTGGCCAGTTATACGTGGCGAAATACTTCCCTGCTGAAGCAAAAGCACGAATGGTTAAACTGGTAGAGACCTTACGCGTATCGTTAGGCGAAAGAATCAAAAATCTTGAATGGATGGGTGCTGAAACGAAAGCAAAAGCCCTTGAAAAACTCAATGCCATCAACGTGAAGATTGGTTATCCCGACAAATGGCGCGACTATACGGGTCTCGAAATTAAGGATGATTCGTATGTTGCCAATGTGATCCGTTCCAACAAATTCGAAACGGCTTTTAACTATACCAAGATCAATAAACCGGTTGATAAAACACAATGGTTTATGTCGCCACAGACTGTAAATGCCTATTATGCACCCGATATGAATGAAATCGTATTCCCTGCAGCTATTTTACAGCCACCTTTCTTTTTCCTCAAGGGTGATGACGCGGTGAACTATGGTGCAATCGGTGTTGTGATAGGTCATGAGATGTCTCACGGCTTTGATGATGAAGGTCGCAAATTTGATAAAGTGGGTAATCTTACCGAATGGTGGACACCTGAAGATTCAAAACGTTTTGATGAACGGACGAAAGTTTTGGTCGACCAGTTTAATAGCTTTGTTGTAATTGATTCAATCCATGCTGACGGCAAATTGTGTTTGGGCGAAAACATCGCTGACCTTGGCGGATTAAATATCTCCTACCAGGCGTTTAAAACAGCCAGCAAAGAGACCGCATCAATCGACGGGTTCACCCCTGATCAGAGGTTCTATCTTGCTTATTCACATGTGTGGGCTCAAAATATCCGCGATAAGGAAATTCTGCGCCGCACCAAAGAAGATCCGCACTCTCTGGGAAATTTACGCGTAATGGGTCCGTTGAAAAACCTTCCCGAGTTTTACGCAGCATTCAATATCAAACCCGGACAACCAATGTACCTCGAAGAAAGCAAGCGTGCTAAAATATGGTAGCCTGACTGGCGGAAGTTCAAGGCATTTTGCCTGAAATAATTCCGGACAAAAGGTGGCAATCAAAAATTAATCAGGGCCGGATCAGATATGATCCGGCCCTTTTTACAAGCGATGGGGTGCTTTTTATTGCTATTGATTTGCGAATACAAGTCAATGCCATGTCCAGGCAAATCGAATCTCATTTTTCTGTATTACATTCGTAACTTATTTCAGGATATTTCCTTCAGTTACAAATAATACTGACGCATTTAAGAATAGAATGAAATAAAATAGCGATCTTTAAGTTCTGATTAATTACAAACAAAACCCTGTAAGTCTATGCTTGAAAATCTCAAACACCAGGTCTACAAAGCCAGTTTAAACCTACTGGAGCAAGGCCTTGTCATCTATACCTGGGGCAATGTAAGTGCCATCGACAGGTCGAGTGGTCTTATCGTGATTAAACCTTCGGGCGTTTCGTACGAAGAGATGATTCCTGCAGATATGGTGGTGATGGACCTGAACGGCACTATCATTGAAGGGAACTTAAAACCTTCGACCGATACGAATACCCATCTTGTTTTATACAAAAACTTCAGTGAGATTGGCTCTATCATTCATTCTCATTCCGAATATGCCACCTGTTGGGCCCAGGCCGGAAGAGGAATACCTCCGCTCGGCATTACGCATGCCAATTTCTTCAATGGTGAAATCCCTTGCACACCGCCGCTAAGCATTGAACAGGTTGAGAACGATCTCGAACTGGAAACAGGCAAGATGATTGTCCATACTTTTGAGTCCCGAAATATTGATCCGATGCGTATTCCCGGCGTTTTGGTTTATGGACACGGCCCTTTTTGCTGGGGTAAAGAT
>JANYLE010000418.1 GCA_025363795.1 Mariniphaga sp.
CCCGCAAAACTGGAAACCCCTCGAATAGAATCATGTCAAATCCAATATCCATCATAAAACCCTGGGAGTCTCCAAAACTTCCGGGGTATTTAATTTGGAAAGACCCTGTAATAGGCCGAATGCATACTGTATATCTGATAAATAACTAATCTTCGTACATCGTCTTGAGTGATAATTCTCTACCAAGTACGGGCAATCTCATGAAATTCCATTGAAATCAACTTTATATCACCATCAGTAAATAATTCAATGTCTTTATTATCAGGCGAAAATGCAAATTGTTCGGAATATGAAAATACTCCCTTATTAGCAAAAACCTCAAGCTGACCCCAATCGGCGAGAATTGTGATTTTTATATGATTTGCTTCATCCGGAACAAGCTTTTCGTCGAGCAAAACCTGGCTTTTTATATGATAGGCAACAGTCTTGTTTGCAATTTTGAACCCAAATTTTGAAGCAGTGGTATTCGTCAAATCAAATTCAGCGACCAATTCAAACGTCTTCGATTTGGTTTTAGATAAGAGATTACTGTTTGAATTTAAGGATTGGCTATCCCATTTTTGTGAGTTTGAATACAAAGATGAAATTTCACTGATTGGATTACGTGTAATCCTCATTTGTCCGTCTGAAGTAATCAACCCGACAGAAACGGGGAAAGTGGCATTTCTTTTCCATACAGTTTCGCCAAGACCTCCATTCCAGTGGTCCATCCATGCCAGTTGAATGATCCGTTCATCATTGTTTGGCAGACTACCGCTTGGAAAAGATTGAGCGGCATAAAAATCATTTCCTAAGGTCATTACATGTTGGGTTTGTCCTTCATCGCGGAGAAATGAGGTCCCGTCAAATTTTCCAACAACGTAAGTACCATTTGCATCCATTAATACCCATTTCATATTCTTCTTGTTTCCATCCAGCGGTAATTCGAAAATATCGGGACATTCGAATCCAAAATTTATATTGCTCAAAAATGTCCAGTTAATAAGGTCCTTAGAGCCATAAAAAGTGGTGCCATTTTCGTAAAGCGCCATAATCCATTTTGAGCTTGGTTTATGAAAAAAAACATGTGGATCGCGCGGATCTGCATCTTTGGTTGGATTTGCAACCGGATTATTTTTAAAATTGTGCCACGATTTTCCACTATCAATACTCCAGGCCAAACAAGTCCCAACAGCAGTTCCTGTGTATATTGCCACTATGGCTTCATCAGTCGATTCGGTAATCCTTTTTGACGTTTCTCCGGATACAACAACAGCACTTCCGGAAAATACATGTTCCCCGGAAACATTTCTTATTGCTTCGGAAGGTAAAAATGATTTTTGAGGGATTAAGGCAACTCCTTCATCTTTCCAGTGCAATAAGTCAGTAGTTGTGGCATAGCCGCCATGTCTTATAGATTCACCCCATTGATAGATCATGTGATACTTTCCGCCTTGAAATACCAGCCCATTAATATCGTTCATCCATCCCGTTTTGGGGCTGAAATGATATTGCCCCCGAAAATTTTCGGTGTAAGTAATCTCATTTTGCACGGACTTATATTGCGCGATAACAGGCGGTTGAATCACTGCAAGAAAAATGACAAGAATAAAAATAAGACGATGTTTCATAGTTTTTAATTTTAATTAGTCGAACGTGCTCCCCCCCTTAATTTTCAAAACGCATATTTTGGTTTCCAAATTGGGGCAAAGATTCGGCAGATAAATTGGATAAAATATTTAGTGTTTCGCTTTTAATCGCTGAAGCATTTGTTCTTCTCCTGCAAAGTTGTGTCAAGCAAGACCACATCTTCTTGTACTTCTTTCTTTGGAAATAATTGAAACGATAACTTTTAGCAGTAGTTCGGAACCCTTTTCCCCTATCCGTTTACGGAACTTTATCAATATTTGTCCAGTCAAAGGATGGTTCGTGAAAGTAAATCTCCCCGCAGAAGTATTGCCAATAAGTATTCTCAACCCATCTGTCCAGAATACTTTCATCGCTTTCATCCAATATCCGCCTTAAAAGAACGCCCCCTGCTTATAGTCCGGATAGGGAAGCAAGGCCTGCTATTATCTTCACAGTAATAATTCCCAGTTCAGATTCCAACTGTTCCCAGTTGATCTTTTTCGCCGGCAATATCAGTTCATGATTTTCTTTGATGAAATGTTAGACGGGACTTTGAACATTTCCAATTGCGGGTTCTTTTCAATTTTTCCGATCATTTCTGCAAGATTTTCCAGCAATTTAGTAAAAACCTTGCAAGGTTAAAGACTGAAAATTACAAATTTATCAACATCTAATTGTTAATATCAAGATCGTCGGAGACTGATTGTTCTCTTTATCAAGTTCGACTATTTATAATCAAATGGTTTTGCATCACATAAATGATTTTGAAGGCATTATCAATATTTTTAATTCTTTACTAAATCCCGGAGGATACCTGGAAATTGCCGACTTATATCCTGAAGACGGCTCGTTTAATGGACTTGATGCAAAAGTACATTTAGGCTTTGATCCGGACGAACTAACGGAAATCCTCAAAATGGCTGAATTCAAAAATATCGAGTACAAAACCTGTTTTGAAGTAAATCGTGAATCGGGCAAAAATTATACTGTATTTTCACTGTTAGCTAAGAACTAAACGATCAGTTAATCATCCTTTAACACTGATCTGCCTCAATAACGCTTCGTTGAGAATTGTTATTTTACGGCCATTGATTCCGAGTATTTTTTCATTGTGAAAATCGGTGAGAATGCGGCTTGTACCTTCCCGGGTAATCCCGTTTAAATCAGCTAAATCCTGCCGTGAAATTGGAAGTTCGAATATATTTGAGTTATAAATTTCGTGAGCGAAAAAAAGAATAGTGTCGGCAATTCTTCCAATGTTTTGTTTTTGGGCATTATTTAGGCAATGGTGTAAATTCTGAAGCTCTCCCCGGCTCATATCAAGAATAATCTGCAAGGCAAAATCTCCATTAGTGTAAATAAACTGTTTAAAGACATTCACATCTATAAAACATACCGAAGTATCCTCTATCGCGGTGGCTGAAAAATGGTTGATCTTGGCACCGAAAGAACTTGGGAGGCATAAATAGGTTGGTGCTTTGACAATCTTCATGATCCTCTCTTTGATCGGACCTTTAATATGGATTTTTACCAATCCGGTCTTGATGTAAACAACATTTGTAGATAGTGCATCCTGCCTGATAATGTTGTCACCTTTCAAAAAAATAACCTGAGCACAGTTATTCTCCAGAACGCTTAGCTCATTATTCTTCAGCGTAAGGGCAGCAGCTGATTTTAGTTTACAAAATTTACAGGATACCTTCTCCATATTTTGTTCTTCAAGACGCAAAAGTATCAAATTTGTGCATTATATCACATTTTAAATTGCTAATCCTCACATTGAAATCCGTACTCTCCTTTTGATTTCCTTCTACTTTTGGAACAATAAATACAAATATTTAAATAAGTATATATATCATGCCAAACGAAATTGAAGCCCAGGTTGCTGAACTTGAAAAAAAAATAAAACTACTTCAAAAGAATCAGCCAAAAGACCAGATATCAATCATTGCATTTTCAGGCGATTTGGATAAAATGCTTGCCGCTATGATTATTGCAACTGGCGCGAGGGCAATGGATACCGAAGTTAAAATGTTTTTTACTTTTTGGGCTACAGCTATGCTTCGCGATCCAAAGAAGACAGGCAAAGGCAAAGATCTGATGTCGAAAATGTTTGGATTCATGCTCCCCAAAGGCAGTTCGAAACTTAAACTGTCGAAAATGAATATGTGCGGCATGGGAACTTCCATGCTTAAAGTACTTATGAAGAAGAAAAGAGTGTCATCACTCGAAGAACTTTTGGCTATTGCCGGCGAATTGGGCGTCGAAATTAACGTTTGTGAGATGAGTATGGATCTCATGGGCTTCAAACGCGAAGAAATGCTTGATTACCCAAATCTTAAATATGTCGGAGTGGGTAGTTACCTCGCCGATGCAGACGAAAGTCGTATTCAACTATTTATCTAATTTTCAATTCATTTTATCTCAATTATACAGTTATAAATATCATGACAACAGAAGAATTAAAAAATATTAAAGCAGATTTCGTAGTTGATGCAAGAGGAACAGCTTGTCCGGGACCACTTTTAGCCGCCAAGAAAGCCATTGGCGAAATAGAATCAGGTGAAATTATGGAAATTTTGTCTGCAGACGAAGGTACGAAGCACGATATTCCTCGCTGGTGTGATAAAGTAGGACATGAATATCTTGGCTTCGCTGATCTTGATAGCTATACCCGCCTGTTCCTGAAAAAAGCTTAAAATATAAATCAAATTTATACTTCGATGGCCGGAATTTAATCAAAAATTCCGGCCAATGGGTTTTTCACGCAAAATATTTGGAGCATTTATAGATCAAATATATAGATTAAGTGCTTGTAATACATTTGTTTAAATTAATTTTTCTTTCGAATCTATCAACAATTAAATTGTATGTCAGACGAAACTTTTAAACCCAAAATACTGGTTTTTTCCACAGACAAAATATCTGATCCCGGAATTGATCAGGCCGGTCTGCGGAAAATACACTATTCCCCATCGGTTTATGTAATCAGTTTGCCTTGTTCTTCAGGGGTTAAGCCACGATGGATATTACATGCGCTGGAAAAAGGGTTTGACGGCGTTTTTATCGCCGCCGATGGTCATGAATGTTCATACAGTTCTAAATGTGCTGACCATACCAATCAGATAATCCTTGATTCGCAGGCGTTAATGTCAGAAAAAGGAATCAGCCCCAAGCGTATAAGAATGGCTGCACTTTGCTCGGTTTGTGCTGAACCATTTGCTAACCACATGGAAAATTTCAGTAAGATTCTGGTTGGCCTTGAAGATACAAATGCACAATAAGTGTGGAATTTAATTAAGAAAATAACAATGAACCAAAAGAATACTGATTTTGATGCCTTGATCATTGGAGGTGGAATTGCGGGTCAGGAAGCTGCTTTGAGCCTTGCCGACATGGATCATAAAGTGTTGCTTGTTGAGAAAGGTCTGTCCATTGGCGGTAAAATGATTCAGTTAAGCAAGGTTTTTCCGACACTCGACTGTGCCGCCTGTATCACCACACCTAAAATGTCGGAAACTGCGCGTCATCCCAATATCACCCTGATGCTGAACAGCGAAATTGAGAGTATTAACAAAGAAGGTGATGACTTTCAGGTTAATATACTTAAAAAACCGCGATATGTCATTCAGGAAAATTGCACCGGTTGCCAGGAATGCGAGGTTGTTTGTCCGGAAGTAAGGCTGGATGAATATAACTGCAATCTGGCAGGCCGGAAAGTTGCTTATATTCCTTTCACACTCGCTAATCCACGAATTGCAACAATTGACCGGCAAGATACTTCTGCACCTTGTATCAATGAATGTCCGGGTGGCGTGAAAGCTTATGGATATATTTCGTTGGCACGAAACGGTCAGTTCGAAGAAGCCATGAAATTGCACCTCGAAGATATTCCATTCCCCGGAAGTCTGGGACGTGCCTGCTATTCACCCTGCCAGAATGCCTGTACAAGGGCCGGATTGGAGTCTTCAGTTGATATTCGTAAAATCAAGCGCTATTTTGCTGATTATTACTACGAAAAATATCCGGTTGCACCAGAAGTGGAAATAAAAAACAAATCGGGTAAAAAAATAGCTGTGATCGGTTCAGGTCCTGCCGGATTAACCGCAGCTTATCATTTGGCTTTGAAAGGCCATACTGTAAAAATATTTGAAGCTGCTCCTGAAGCGGGTGGTATGCTTAAGCTCGCTCTTCCCGAATACAGGGCACCTAAAAATATTGTTGACCGCGATGTTCAAAACGTTACCGTTCTGGGCGTTGAAATTGAATGCAATAAAAGGATTGAAAATCTAAGTGCACTGAAAGAACAAGGTTTTGATATCGTATTTGTTTCAGTTGGAACGCACGATACAGTTAGTCTTGGAGTTGAAGGCTCCAATCTGAAAGGGATTGTTTCTTGTCTCGATTTCTTACGCGAATCCAATATTGGCAAAAAAGAAAATCTCACTGGTAAAAAAGTAATGATTATCGGTGGCGGAAATACAGCCATTGATGCTGCCCGTACTTCTGTTCGTCTCGGTGCGGAAAAGGTAACGGTGGTTTATCGTCGTAGCCGTGAAGAAATGCCTTGTTTTGCTCCTGAAATAAAAGAAGCTGAAGAAGAGGGCGTTGAAATTCTTTTGCTTCGTAATCCGGTGAAATTTATCGAAGAAAATGGCAAACTGAAACAAGTTCAGCTGATAAAAATGAAGCTCGGAGATGCTGACGAAAGCGGAAGACGAAAATCTGTTCCTGTTGCAGGTTCTGAATATATTGCTGATGTTGATTATGTGATTGAAGCCATCGGATTGAAAGCATCCACCTCCCCTTTTGCCAAAGAAATTGAGTTGAATAAAAACGGAACGATCAAAGTAAACCCAAAAACTTTGCAGACCTCTGTACCGTTTATTTTTGCTGGTGGCGACACGGTAACAGGAGCAACAACACTCATCGAAGCTGCCGGGCAAGGTAAAAAGGCAGCATTTTATATCGACAAATTGCTCAGTAATCTGAATATGGAAGATTATGAGTCAGGCGATAAATTGCCGGCTGTTGATAAGACCAAAGTGTTGAAAAAATACAATGGAAAAGTAATGCCGGCTATCGTAAATGGTTGTATTCCTGTCTCCGAAAGAATTAAAACATTCGATGAAGTAGAATTCACCTATACAGAAGAAGAATTAAAACAAAGTACTGAACGATGTCTTGATTGCAGCAATTGCCGCGAATGTCACCAATGTGTATCTATTTGTCCAGCAAATGCCATTGATTTTTCTCAAAAGAAACAGACCATTAAAACTTCAGTCAAATCGGTGGTCGTAACTACCGGGTATAAATTGTTTCCGCCTGAAGGGAAGCCGGAATATGGTTATACTAAATATGCCAATGTGATTGACTCCATGCAAATGGATAGGTTGATCGCACCTACAAGACCTTATAACAATGTATTGAGGCCGGGTGATGGCAAAACGCCGGACAATATCGCCTATGTTTTGTGTACAGGCTCACGCGATTCAGCGATCGAAAATACAAGCTGTAGTGTTGAGTGTTCCAATAATCCGATCTGTTCGCAAATTTGCTGTATGTATTCCATCAAACAGGCTCAACTCCTGATGGGTGCATTGCCTATGGCCGATATCACCATCTATTACATGGATATTCGGGCATTTGGAAAAGGCTACGAAGAATTTTTCCAGCAATCGAAATCGATGGGCGTGAATTTTGTAAAAGGGAAAGTCGCAAAAGTTCGTGAAAATGAAAATGGAAGCGGTGATTTGATTTTGCGCTACGAAGATGTTACAAAAGGGATTGTGAAAGAATCAAAACACGATCTGGTAATTTTATCTGTAGGCGTATTGCCAAATAAAGAAGTTCCGAGTATGTTCAAAAATCAGGTTCTGGAGCTGGATGATTTCAATTTTGTAAAACAAACTGACGAGTTGGTAAGTCCTGCATTTACAAGTATCAGCGGCGTTTTTGTTGCAGGTGCTGCTTCTGGTCCTAAAGATATTCCTGATTCTATTTTGTCAGCTGGTTGTGCAGCCTCCGAAGTCGCAGGTTATCTGAGAAGTAAAGAAGTTGCTTTAAACAAGGGTTACACGCTAATCAAAAATTTAGTATAGGATGAAAGAAAGAATAGGCGTATATATATGTCATTGCGGCGGGAATATTTCCGATTACGTGGATGTGGAAGAGCTTGGTAAAATGTTTCATGCAGAAGATGGAATTGTTATTGCGAAAGATGTGATGTTTGCCTGTGCCGATTCCAATCAGAAAGCAATGGTTAACGATATTAAGGAACACAACCTGGATGCCATCGTTGTAGCTTCCTGTTCACCGAAACTACATTTACATACCTTTAAAAATGTAGCCACGCGTGGCGGTTTGAATCCCACCAATTATGTCCAGGTAAATATCCGCGAACAATGTTCGTGGCCACACTCTGATAAGCCAAGAGAAGCGACGGTTAAAGCAGCCGGTTTAATTCGTGCAGGTATCAATCGTGTTTCGCATTCCGAATCGTTGGATAATATCGAAATATCGGTTAAAAAGACTGTGTTGGTTGTTGGTGCAGGTGTATCCGGAATGAAAGCAGCTCTTGATCTTTCAAAACTCGGTAATGAAGTATATCTTATTGAAAAAGATTACTTTGTAGGTGGACGCATTGCACAGTATGAAAAACTTTTCATGTCGGGACAAAAGGGAAAAGATATTGTAGCGGCATTATATAAAGAGATTAAAAACCAAACGAATATTACGCTCTTTACAGGCGCAACCGTTGATAAAGTTTCGGGCAGTTTAGGAAATTTCCATGTTGACGTGAAAGTAAAGCCACGTTTTATTAATGGGAAAGCCGACAAACAGGCTGTGAAAACAGCCATGGAAGAATGCCGGGTATTTATTCATGACGATTTTAATTTCGGAATGGCTAAACGGAAAGCTATTTATAAAAATTACCCCGAAGCATTGCCCGATGTCCCTGTCGTGGATGCTGAAGCATTAAAAAATGAAACCGATTTCGTTTCAAAATTCTCCGCTGCGCTCAACCTTAATGAAAAGGAAGAAATACTGTCATTGATAGTAGGTTCAGTATTGGTTTCTACAGGTTACGATTCGTATCAGCCTGCTGAAGGTGAATACGGATACAAAACAATTCCCAATGTAATTACCTTGCCTGAGTTCAAAAGGCTGATGGAATTATCTCCGGATAAGCTGATTTACAACGATAAACAAATTAAAAAAGTTGCATTCATTTATTGTGTAGGCAACAGGCAGAAAAAAGGTGATAACAAATACTGTTCGCGTCAATGTTGCACTTCAACCATTTATACTTCATTACAACTGAAGGAAAAATACAGGGACATAACCACTTTCCATCTTTACCGCGATATCAGAACTTACGGTAAACAGGAAATTTTGTATGATCAGTCTGCGAAACAAGGCGATATCTACCTTCGGTATGATGAAAAAGAACCACCTGTTGTCGGATTGGATGGCAAAACAATTATAGTGAAGGTGAAAGATTACCTGACCGCTAAAATGGAAATGGAGGTTGAAGCAGACATGGTAGTTCTAGTAACCGGAATGGTTGCCCGCGAGGACTCCCAGCAAATTTCTGAACATTTCAAAATTCCGATTGGCAGCGATAAATTCTTCAACGAAATTCACCCGAAACTCAAGCCAGTTGAGACAGTTATCAAGGGCGTTTATATCGGAGGAACTTGCCAGGGACCTAAGAATATCAGCGAATCGGTTCAGTCATCGCTTTCTGCTGCAGCTAAGATCAGTGCATTGCTGAAAAGCGGTACCGTTTCTGTCGACCCGATTATAGCCCGTGTTGATGCTGATGTTTGTACCTGGTGCGGAAAATGTGCAAATGTGTGCGATTACACAGCTATCAAAGAAGTAGATGCAGATGGGAAACGTATTGCCTTGGTCAATAAAGCAATTTGCACGGGTTGTGGTATCTGTGCGCCTGTTTGTCCTGTTAATGCGATCGAAATTGCTCAGTACACCGACATGGAAATTGAATCGATGATTGACGGTTTTATGGATAAAACGGAAGTTAAAGAGAAAGACACAACTGCTGTTGAAGTTGTAGAAACAGGAGGCGTGCGGATGAAAGAGTATCCTCAGATCTGGAAGCAAATTCTGCAAACAATGGAGGGAACCAAAAAGTCAATTCCACAGGTTGCCACCGAAATTTCAGCCGATCCTAATGTGGTCACCTATCATATGATGACCATGAACAAATACAGTGTTGTAATGGCAGATGGAATGGATGAAAAGGAAGAATATTTTTATTACAAAATTAAAAATCAGTAAGAAATGGCAAGAGTTAATCCTGAATTTGCAACTGAAATATCAAAATCCGGTGCCGGAGATTTTAAAGCTTGCTTCAATTGCGGAACGTGCACCGCAACCTGCTCCTTGTCAACAACTGAAAACTCGTTTCCACGCGAAATGATCCGTTACAGCACACTGGGACTCGAGGATGAAATTAAAGCTTCCTTAAAGCCTTGGTTGTGTTATTATTGTGGTGAGTGTTCCACACAATGTCCGCGACAGGCCAATCCGGGCGAGTTGATGATGTCGCTGCGTCGGTGGTTAACTTCAAAATATGACTGGACAGGCTTATCCGGATTGATGTACAAATCATTGACCTTGAGCCTTGCTGCCTTTATCCTGGCTTTGGTTGGAGTTATAGCATTTGCTGGTTCGGTTGGATTTGAACTTGAAAAGATGGTTCACTTTGGGCATTATTTCGAAATGATCGCTATTGGAACAGTTGGTTTTGTGATTTTATTGCCCAATATCATCCGGATGTGGTGGTTTACAATCCATAAACCTAAAACAAAAGTACCGTTCGTAAATTATCTGAAAGCAACCGGCGATCTGTTTGTCCATATGTTCACCCAAAAACGGGCTTTAGGCTGCGACGACAATCAATTTCGTTGGTTTGAACACTTTATCCTGGTATTGGCTTATTTATCCCTGCTGTTTACCACCGTATTCCTGGATTGGTTTGCCGCAACTAATCTGTTTATTATCGTTCTGGGTTATATCGAAAGTGTGATTATAGCTGTAGTAACGGTCGATTTTGTTTCAAGCCGTATGAAAAAGGACAAAGCAGTCAGCAAAAACTCGCAACCTTCCGATTGGTTCTTCGTGATCTGGTTATTATTGATGGGTCTTACAGCATTTATGGTTCGCCTGTTTATCGACCTCAATTTGCTTGAAACGAATAAATGGCTGTATCTTGTTCATCTCACGGTATTGGTTCAGTGGGCTTTAATTATTGTTCCATTCGGGAAATGGACACATTTTTTGTACCGTTCCTTTGCCATGTACCTGGCAAAATTAAAAGCTTAGCATATGCAGTAATCATTTTCTTATTAGTAATCTCTTAATCGAATTTCGTTCTCTGTCAGAATTATATTAACCACGTTTTATCCTAATTTTATGAAGAAAAATTTCAGATTTGCGATTTTGTTATTATTTGTCATTGTTGGTAATGGGCTGTTTCAAAAGACCCTTGCAACAGATGGATATTTTGGTCTCGGTTATGGTGCTCTGAATAAAGGTTTGGCTGGCGCCGGAACTGCATGGTACAAAAACTCTTTAATTAATGGTAACCCGGCTGGAAATGTTTTTCTTGGCAGGCAGTATAATTTAGGTGTTGGCCTCTTTAATCCTAACCGGGAATATACTGTTGTTGGTAGCCCATCGGGAATGCCGGGTACCATGGGATTAACTCCCGGTACCGTTACAAGTGACTCTAAATTGTTTGCTATTCCTAACCTTGGAGCCAACTGGATGCTTAATGAGAAGAGCAGTTTGTCTGCAACGTTATTTGGGAATGGGGGAATGAATACCAATTATCCGACCCAGACTTTTTATGACCAAAGTTCAAAAACCACAGGTATTAACCTGGCTCAGATGTTCATTGGACTTACCTATTCCAGAAAGATCGCAGAAAAGCATAGCATTGGTGTGACTGTTTTAGCGGCTTACCAGTATTTTGAAGCAAAAGGAATTGCCTCCTTTGGACAAATGTCAAGTGCTCCGACAAAATTGAGTGGAAATGGAACAGATAACGCGTATGGTGTTGGTTTAAAGGTTGGTTATATGGGACAGCTTGCAACAGGATTAACTTTGGGCGTAAGTTATCAGCCCAAGACAAACATGAGTAAATTCAAAAACTATGCTGGTCTTTTTGCAGAACAGGGTGATTTTGATATTCCATCGAACTTGTCTGTTGGTCTTGCTTATCAAATTAATGAGAACTGGGCAGTAATGGCCGATTATAAGAAGATCTATTATTCCGGTGTTGCTTCTGTTTCTAATCCAATGGTTCCATCCGCATTTGCTACAGCGCCACTTGGCTCTGATAAAGGTGCGGGTTTCGGTTGGAAGGATATCAGTGTCTATAAATTTGGCTCAGAGTACAATTTACCCAAAGGATGGACGCTTAGAGCAGGTTATTCTCATTGTGATGAGCCGGTTCCAACAACAGAGACTATGTTTAATATTTTGGCTCCCGGTGTAGTACAAGACCATATCACCGCAGGTTTTTCCAAAGCACTTGGAAAGTCGGGAAATGCTGTTCATGTTGCTTTTGTTTATGCGCTTCAGGCAAGTGTAAAAGGCAATAACCCCATGGATTTCGACGCTGCAAAGGCAGCTCTTGGCCAAATGGTTCCAAATCAAACCATCGAATTAAAAATGAATCAATATGAACTTGAGGTAGCCTTTACTTTTTAATTCATATCACACTGATATTAAAAGAGGTTTTCTGTCAGAAGACCTCTTTTTTATTTCCCCGGATAGCAGGACGATCATCCCCGCGGCAGAATCGGAATTACTGACTAATTAATAAGTGTCTTCGCGATGTATTTTGAAAAATTAAAGGTGCGATAATAGCGGATGCGCTGATTAATCACTTTTGATTTTTTGGATGGTTGTAACCTGTTGTTCTTGTTCGCGAGTTGCTTAATGCCAATAATTAAATTGATGGTTTAAATAGTTATAGCGCTTGTAAGATCGATTATCTTTACTTCAAATATTGTATTTTGGGAATGGAAAGTGATTTTAACTATCGGCAGGCGCGTACAAAGGCGATGGGAATGTGCAGTCAATCGGAACGCTGCCGATTTTACTTGGCAGATGCTTGTTTGTCCTTCTTAGTTACTTATTTCTACTTTGCAGTTACTTATTTCTACTTTGCAGTTGCTTGTTTCCACTTCGTAGTTACTTGTTTCCAAAGTCAAGTAAGGAGTCTCCATATATCAGTTTGGAGAAACCTTCATTAAGTTGAATTTTTCTAAAGTTAAGTTCTATTTCTCCTAAATGCAAAAAGGTTTCTCCGAAGCAAAGTAGGGAGAAACCTTTTTTATGTTGTCTGTTTCCTGTTGGTCAGGACTTAACTTTGATAAATTTCAGTCCGCTTACTTGTTTGTATTGGGGGC